>DATCRO010000889.1:0-7588 GCA_036569025.1 Burkholderiaceae bacterium | reverse complement strand
CCCCGCCGCAGTTGCCCTTCCTCGAATTGCAGTTCGCGTTCCAGGTCCGACGGTCGACGCGGGAGTTGCTGCCCGATCCGTTGACCCTCGCGCAGATCGGTTGCCTGCTGTGGTCGGCGGGCGGCGTGAACCGCCAGGTCGGCAACGGGCGCACGGCGCCCTCGGCCCAAGGTTGGCAGGAGGTCGACATCTATGCCGTGACCGCGCAAGGCGCATGGCTGTACGACGCGCTCGAGCATTGCCTGCTGCCGGTGGCGGCGGGGGACTTGCGTTCGGCCACCGGAGAACAGGAATTTTGCGCCGAAGCCCCGTTGAACTTCGTCTATGTCGCGGACTACGGGCGAATGGCGGATGCCCGGCCGGAACAGCGGGAATTCCTCGCAGGCGTGACGGCGGGCGCGATGGCGGAGAACGCCTACCTTGCGGCGGCCGCGTTCGAGATGGGGTGCGTCGTGCGCGCCATGATCGATCGTCCGCACATGGGGGCCACGCTGAAGCTGGGCGGCATGCAGCACGTCCTGCTGGCGCAGACCTTCGGCTGGCCGCGCCGCGGCGACGCCGTGTAGCGGCGCGACCGTGGGCCTGTGGAGCGTGCCGGCGTGCCAACGGGAACCGAGGCCATCGACAGCCTGCGCCTGATCGAGCATCTTGCCCGCCGGCTTGCTCGCGGCGGCCACGAGGTGACGGTGCGCGAGACTCACCTTTCCTGGATCCTCCTGGCTGGGCGCATCGCGATCAAGCTCAAGAAGCCGGTCCGCCTGCCGTTCGTCGACTTCTCGAGAGCGGACACGCGGCGCGCAGCCTGCGAAGCCGAGCTGCGCCTGAATCGCCGGCTGGCACCCGCTCTGTACCGCCGGGTCGTCGACGTTTGTGGCTCGTACGACGCCCCGCGCTTCGGACGCTGTCGCGAGCCGATCGACAGCGTGCTGTGCATGCGCCGCTTTCCGGACGGCGCCCTGATGTCGGAGCGCCTTGCCGCAGGCAGCCTGCAGCCATGCCATCTTGAACGGCTGGCGGTTCGCATCGCCCGGTTGCACGACGCGGCGCAGATCGTGCGTGACGTTGATGATCCCGTGCGGTATTCGATGGCCCCGGTCGAAGGCGTGATCGAGCAGTTGAGGCCCTTCGAGTTGGCGCGATGGCACGCCGAAGCGCGGCGATGGCTCGACCGCCAACGCCTGTCGCTTGCACCGGTGTTCCGAAGCCGGTTCGCCGGGGGCGCGGTGCGGGACGGCCATGGCGACCTCCACCTGGCCAACGCCGTCGTGCTGGGCGATGACGCGACGGCGTTCGATTGCATCGAGTTCGACGCATCGCTGCGGCGCATCGACGTCATGGCGGATGTCGCGTTCATGACGATGGACCTGGAGGCGCACGGACGTCTCGATCTGGCGCACCGTTTCCTCGATGCCTACATGGAGGCACGCGGCGATTTCGAGGGCCTTGCCGTGCTGCGCTTCCACGAGGCGGCGCGGGCCTGCGTGCGTCGCCTCGTGCAGCGATCGAGCCCCGGCGGATTGGCTGGCGGCGACACCGACTATCTCGGGGTCGCGCAGCGGAAGATGCAAGTGCGCACAGGCCGTCCGCGACTGGCGATCACGAGCGGCCCGTCCGGTTCGGGCAAGTCGACGATCGCGGCGCGGCTGGTCGATGCCACGGGCGCCGTGAGGGTGAGGTCGGACATCGAGCGCAAGCGCCTGGGCGGGGCATCGGTGTCTTCATCGGTGGGCGCGCTGGGCGCGGATCTCTATGGCGATGCCATGACGGAACACACGTACGCACGCCTTGCAAGGTGCGCGCGGCAGTCGCTGACCGCCGGATACGACACGATCATCGATGCCGCCTTCCTGCGCAGCAGCCGCCGCGACGCCTTCGCGCGCTTGGCCGCCGAGCTCGACGTGCCATTCACGGTGCTGGCGTTCGATGCCCCCGCAGCGGAGCTCGCCCGGCGCGTGCGGGCGAGGCTCGGGGAGGGCGCCGATCCATCGGACGCCGACGAAGCGGTCCTCGCGTGGCAACTGCGTGCGCGGGATCCGGTCACCGCGGACGAGGAACGACACACCCTCCAGGTCGATACCTCCTCGCCGGTCGATGTGATCGCGCTTGCATCCGCATGGCAGTCGTGCACCGGGCTTGACTTGTGAGCCCGGACGTTGACTGCCTGCCCACCCCTGCCATTGCCGGCACGTCATCGACTCGACGACCGCTGCAGACGGCCAGCGAATCGCCGGGGGCCCGCGGCTTACTTGGTCACGCGTTCCATCGTCCGGCGCAGCGCCCAGACGGGGCCGCCTTGCTGGACCTCGCCCGAAGGCGCCTGTCCGGCCGGCAGCGCGCGCCCATGGCTGGCCGCGGTCAGGCGTTCTTCCGACTGGAGCTCGACGAAGTGCAGGGACAGGCCGACGGCTCCGCCTTGCGTGTGTGCGAATGCGCGGATGTCCGGCCCGACGGCCAGGCCCGCATCGTCTTCCGCCGACTGCCTGGCCAGCGAGGTCCTGAACGAGAACGTCCGGGCGCCTTCCTTCAAGGGCCCCAGCACGTCGCAGCTCTTGAAGACGACGACGAGTTCCCATGTCGACAGCGCCACCTCCGGGCCGATGGTCATGTCGCCCAGCGAGAAGAATGTCGGGCCGAGCCAGTGCTCCTGGTCCCTGTCGCGCACCATCAGGACGCCCGCGCCGCCCGACCAGCCGGCAAGGAAGCTTCCCCCGCGCATGTGCGGGAAGACGAGGACGGCGCAGGCGCCGTGCAGCGCGGTTCGCAGCCCCGGACGATCTCCCTCTTCGAGGACGTTCTGCAGGGCGATGCTGGTGTCGTGCACGATCGCCTGTGCGGCCTGCGTGGCGGATCGTTGGTCGCGCGGCGCAGCGCAGCCTGACAACGTGAATGCCAGGGCCAGCGGGATGCCCGCCAGGGCGGAGCGGAAGCCATGGTCCATGTCACTTCTCCCGCGGCATCGGCCGCATCGTGTCATGACAAGTGTTGGCGGCCTGGAGCGGCTTCGTGTTGAGGCCGATCAGTGGTCGGCCGCGATCCTGGCCATGGCCGACGAGGGCCCGCGCCGCGGCCTTGCGCGCGATCAACGCGCGAGGGCGGCGCGGCGCCAGACTGGACGCATGGTGGCCATGCACAGGAGCGAGCGATGCGTCAGCGATTCGTGATCCCCCTTGCCGCGGCGGTGACCCTGCTTGCGGCGTTTTCCGTCGGTCGTGCCGACGTGGGCCGCACGCCGGAAGGTGTCTGGTATTCGGTGGGCGGCATCGGCGAAGAGGAGTCGACGCGCCTCGCGATCGACAGTGCCAGCCACCCGTTCTCGCTGCGGGTCGCGGCGCGGGGTTCCGGGGCGTTCCTGGCCGACGTGGACCTGCGCATCACCGACAGCGGCAACCGGCGAGTCTTCCAGCACCATCTCGACGGCCCGTGGCTGCTGATCGACCTGCCGCCCGGCCGCTACGAGGTCGTGGGCGAACACGAGGGCGAGGTGTCCCGGCTGGACGTCGTGGTGCCCGCGCACGGCCGGCGCTCGGCCGTCATGTACTTTCCGGTGCAGGGCGAGGTGCGCCCCTTCCGCGAGGAGCAGCCATGAGACATCCTGTGTCAACCTCCGTCGGCAACAAGCCGTGCAGCGGCGCCGTGGAGCGACGGGTCGTAGAGCTGACGACTCGTCCAGGCGCGCCAGAGTACGCGCAACCAGGCGCGAGCCAGGATACGAATGGCGTGAGGATGGTCGCAGCCGCGGGCGCGGGCAGCGGCATAGACCGTATTGGCCCAGGAGCTGGAGTGACGCGAGTTGTCTGCCAGGCAAGTGATCGCGCGGCGCAGACGGTGGTTGCAGGCCCAACGAAAGCGCACGCCGCGCGACTTGCCCGACTCGTAGGTCACGGGCACGGCGCCGGCCTCGGCGGCGAGTTGGTCGGCCGTGGCAAAGCGCTCGCGCACGTCGCCCAGCTCGGACAGGATCTGTGCGGCGCACAAGCGTCCGGCGCGTGGAAACGACATCAGGATGCGACCGTCGGGCAACTCGTCGATGTCATGTTCGATGCGATGGGTGAGCTGGGCGATCTGCTCGACCAAAGGCGTGAGCACGGCCACGAGCGAGCCAACGACGATGCGCATGGCGCCGGCAGTGGCCTCTGCGATGCAGGCGTTGGCACTGGCACGCAGGCGCGCGAGGAGTTCGGCGGCGCTGCGCCGGCCGCTGTAGCCGTGCTGGCGACAGAACGCTTGCAGGCGGCGCTCGCCAAGACGACGGGCCGAAGCGGCAGACGGATAGCGCGCGAGGAAGGCCAGGCCGATCGGCGAGGTCACGTCGGCGAAGATGCAGGCGGCGCCGGGCCACGAGGCCTCGAGCGCGCTACGCAGTTGGTTGCCCAGCGCCACGCGCGTGGCCACCAGGTCGTCGCGCGTGCGCACCAGCGCGCGCAGGGCCTTGATGGCGTCGGACTGCGGCGCCAGCGCACGAAAGCGATGGCCGTCGGTGCGCAGCACGTCGGCCAGGATGTAGGCATCGGTGGCGTCGGTCTTGCCACCGTGGCAGCGGTAGCGCGGCCGGCAGGCCTTCAAGGCGTTGGGATGGATGGGCACCACCTGGTGGCCGCCATCGACCAATGCATCGACGAGAACGCCGTCAGGGCGCTCGATGGCGATGGGCAGACGCGAGCCGAACCGGGCCAATCGGCGCATGAGCGCAACCAGACCGTCGCGGTCGTGAACCACGTCGAAATGGTCGAGCACGCGCCCCTGGTCGTCGACGATGCACACGGCGTGCGCCTGGGCTGCCCAGTCCAGGCCGACGAAGACGTTGTTGCTCATGGACAAACTCCTGCCTGTTGCGGTATGACTACCGGCGTCGGAAGGCTCGGCGGGACGCTCATAAATTGGCGCTCCAGCTTGATGGGCGTGGCGCTACATCCTGTGGCTCGTCGCGGCCTTCCGGCACCCTGCGGGCCGCGGGTCTCATGCAGGCCCTCGAGGGGCGAGCGCCCGAGGCAGTCACCGCAGAGCGTCGGAAGTCGACTCGCACCTTCCGTCTCCTGGGCAATGCCTGTCAACGAGCGGTGCATTGGGCGGGAGGTTGCCTTATGAGCGCCCGCCCGGCCACTCCGAAGGGCGCTCGCACCGCAGCCCGCAGGGCGGAGGTTGCCTTATGAGCGCCCGCCCGGCCGCTCCGAAGGGCGCTCGCACCGCAGCCCGCAGGGCGGAGGTTGCCTTATGAGCCCCGAGGCGCTGCCTGACCTCACCGACCTGCTGTCGGCTGGCGCCATGTGCACCCGCATCGTGAGCACGGTCGAAGTGGGGACGACGCTGGAGACGGCGGCCCGCGTCATGCGCGAGACCCATGTCGGCTGCGTCGTGGTGGTGGATGAGCTGGAGGGCGAATCGCGGGTGGCGGGGGTGCTCACCGACCGCGACATCACGGTGTCGGCGGTGGCGCTCGGGCTCGATGCCAGGGTGCTGCGCGCGGGCGACCTGATGACGCGGGACGTGGTCACCGTGCGCGAGGACGATCCGCTGGGCATCGTGCTGGATCGCATGCGCGAGCGCGGCATCCGCCGCGTCCCCGTGGTCTCGCCGACCGGCGGCCTCGTGGGACTGGTCTCGTTCGACGACCTGCAGGCCGCGTTGTTCCTGCAGGTGCATGCCATGACCGAAGTGCTTGTCGCGGGGCGGATGAACGAGGTGGCCAGGCGCGCCTGACGACACCGGCCCCTTGCGCCACTTGATCGCGCGCAACGGACACATGCGCGACCTCGGCGCCTTGCGCGGGCGCAAGCGGCGGCACGGCGCGCAGCACTACGCTGGACTGTCGCCGCTCCCCGAGCGGGCCTGTCCGGAGTCGCCCGATGAAGATCCTCCTTGCCATCGACGGCAGCGAGCATTCCCTGCGCGCCGTCGAATTCGTCGCCAACGCCGGCTGGCTCCAGGCCGGCAGCGAGTTGCTGGTGTTCACGGCCGTGCCGTCGCTGCCGCGGCGGATCGAGAGCCTGTCGGATCCGGAGCTCGTGCAGCGCAGCTACTTCACCGAGGCCGAGGAAGTCCTGGCGCCGGTGCGCAAGCGCCTGTCGACGATGGGGATGCCGGTGCGCTACGACTGGGCGGTCGGGCCCGCGGCCGACGCGATCGTGCAGGCGGCGGAGAAGGGCCAGGTCTACCTGGTGGTCATGGGATCGCACGGGCAGGGCGCGCTGTCGAACCTGGTGATGGGGTCGGTGGCCACGCGCGTGCTGGCGTCGTGCACGGTCCCCGTGCTGCTGGTTCGTTGACGCGGTCGATGTGCAAGCCCTGCAGGAATTCGCGTGCACCATGAACGTCGTCCAGACCGTCGTGTGGTGGATCGCCGCGTTGTCGGCGATCGCGCTGGTGCTTGGAGGCGCGGCCTGGCTGTTCGTCTGGTATGTCACCCGTGACTGAGGCATGTCGCCGAGGGCCCTGCAACAGGACGTCAAGCCGCGTTTCCCGGCGCCGGGCGCGGTCGCCCGGCTGCGCATCCATGGCCTGGTCCGGGGGCTTGCGCATCTCCTGATCCTCGGTCTCGCAGGCTGCGGCGGCAGTGCCATGTCGCCGTCCGCCACCGCTGTCGCGCCGCCGTTGGCCGCACCTGGTCTCGAAGGGCACGTCGTGCCGCTGGAGACGATCGAAATCGGCAGCCTGGTCTCGGGGCTGGTCACGCAGGTCGACTGCGACGAGGGACAGGTCGTGCGTGCCGGGCAGCGTTGCGCGCGGATCGATGCCCGTCCCTTCGAGGCCGCGGTGCAGCGCGAGGACGCCGCCCTGCGCGCGGCGCTGGCGCGCGAAGCCAAGGATGGTCTGGCGATCGCGTACGCGACCACGGTCCTCGCGAGGGCGCGCGAACTCGTCCCGGATGGCGTCGTGTCGCAGGAGACGGTCGACGCCGACGACGCTGCGCTGGCCCAGGCGCGCGCGCAGGTCGAGGTCGACCGCGCCGAGATCGCGCGTGGACGGGCGATGCTGCACGCGGCCCGCCTGGACGCGGGCCATGCGCAGATCGTCTCGCCGATCGATGGCGTGATCGCCGAGCGGCGCGTCAGCGTCGGCCAGGCCCTGGTGGCGACGCTGCAGGCACCGACGCTGTTCGTCGTGACCAGCGGCCCGGGGCGGCTGGCCGTCGATGCCGCGATGGCGTGCTCGGAAGAGCCGCCGCCGATCGGGACGCCGGCGACGGTGGTGCTCGACGGGCGCCCGGGCGTCTCGCTTCAGGGGCGTGTGCGGCGCGTCGACAGCGGTTTGCGTTGCGTCGCCAGTCCCGCCATGCGAGCCGTCTCGATCGGTGTTGACGACCCCGATCATCGGCTGGCGGTCGGCCTGCGGGTTCACGTGAGGCTCGCACCTGCGGGAGCCGCGGGGCGGTGAGCGTGTCGACGCTGTCCAAGCGATCTGTCCTCGCACTGGCGGCAGTGCTGCTGACCGGCTGCGTCGCCGGGCCCGACTTCAGGTCCCCCGAGCCTCCGCGGGTGGGGAGCTACACCGGCGCCGATCCACGGCGACTCGCGCAGCAGGCGTTCGTGCCGGAGCCGCTCCATGCCGGCTGGTGGAAGGATTTCCGGGTACCGGCGGTGAACGACCTGGT
>DATCRO010000888.1:0-3697 GCA_036569025.1 Burkholderiaceae bacterium | reverse complement strand
GCTCCAGCGCGTAGGTGAGGCCGGCCACGGTGCCCGGCACGCCGATGGCGGCCTGCGTGAACAGCGACTTGTCCTGGATGACGTTCCCGCTGGCGTCGAGGTACATGTTGCGCGACGCGCCCGCGGGCGCCATCTCGCGGAAGTCGATGGCCGTGTCCTTGCCGGTCTTGCCGTCGTGCAGGATCATGAAGCCGCCGCCGCCGATGTTGCCCGAGTTGGGCATCGTCACGGCCAGCGCGAAGCCGGTGGCCACCGCGGCATCCACGGCGTTGCCGCCCCTGCGCAGCACCTCCACGCCCACGTCCGAGGCCAGCGCACTCTCGGAGCTGACCATGCCGTGCAGCGAATGCACCGGATGGATGATGACGTCGTCGAGGTCGTACTTGACGGTGCCGGTGGACACCGCCGCCGGCTGCGCGCCGGCGCCCAGCGGGACGGCAACGGCCGCCAGCAGGGCGGCGGCGAGGCAGGAGGCCGGGAACAGGTGGCGCGCGCGGCGCGCGGCGGTCGGCAAGTCAACCATGGGCGGGATTCCTCGTTGTGGAGTTGGGCGCTGCGGGCGATGGTAGTCGGCCGAACCGTTCCCGTCAGCCAAACCGTCCATGGCCGTGGTGCAATACGGCCTTTCCCGCTTTCCCCTCCCGGAGCCACCGACCCATGACCTCCCGCCTGCCTCGCCTCCTCGCCGTCGCGGCCAGCGTCGCTGCCGTCCTGCTCGCGCCCGTCGCCCGCGCCGCCGCGCCGGAGCCCAAGGTGCTCAACATCTACAACTGGTCGGACTACATCGCCGACGACACGTTGAAGAACTTCGAGAAGGAAACGGGCATCAAGGTCAACTACGACAACTACGACTCCAACGAGGCGCTGCACGCCAAGCTGGTGGCGGGCCACACCGGCTACGACATCGTCGTGCCCAGCGCGCATTTCGCGAAGGTGCAGCTCGAGGCGGGCCTGTTCCAGAAGCTCGACAAGAGCAAGCTCACGAACTGGGGCAACCTCGACCCCGCGCTGCTGCAGCTGATGGCCAAGGTCGACCCGGGCAACCAGTACCTGGTCGACTGGCTGTGGGGCTACATCACGGTGGGCATCAACACCGGCAAGGTCAAGGCGGCGCTCGGCGGCATGCCCATGCCCGCGAACCCGTGGTCGCTGATCTTCGACCCGAAGTACGCCGACAAGCTCAAGGGCTGCGGCATCAGCTTCCTCGACTCGCCATCGGAAGTGCTGCCGATCGCGCTCGGCTACGTCGGCAAGCCGGCGTACAGCAAGAACGCCGCCGACTACGCGGTGGCCGAGGCGATGCTCAAGAAGATCCGCCCGGACGTCACGCGCTTCTCGTCGTCGGGCTACATCAACGACATGGTCGCCGGCTCGGTGTGCGCGGTGCTCGGCTACTCGGGCGACATCAACATCGCCCGCGCCCGCGCCCTCAAGGAGAAGAACGGCACCGACATCGTCGCGTTCGTCCCCCAGAGCGGCTCGACGCTGTTCTTCGACTCGATGGCCATCCCGGCGGACGCGCCGCACCCCCAGAACGCGCTGCTGTTCATCAACTACATCCTGCGCCCCGAGGTGCACGCGTCGCTCACCAACAAGGTGTTCTACGCCAACCCGAACAAGGCCTCGCTGAAGTTCGTGAACAAGGACGTGGCGGCCAACCCGAGCGTCTTCCTGAAGCCGGAGGACCTGGCCAAGATGACCGTGCCGGACGCGCTGCCGCAGGACATCAAGCGCGTCCAGACGCGCGCGTTCACGGCCTTCAAGACCGGTCAGTGATCTTGGCGCCGAAGGCGCTTGTGCCGGCGCTGCCGCTCGCTCCGATCAACAAGAAGTCGAGAGAGCAGCGGAACCGGCTTTGCCGGGCCGCTCGCGGCCGGCCCCTCGGGGGCAGGGAGCGTCAGCGACCGTGGGGCCCGATTTGACGGGTTTCCGGCCCGCTGATCGCGCTTTAGGACGGCGGCGTCCTGTCTACGATGAAGGTGCGGTGAATGCCTGCGAGGCCGGCATCGCGCCCGACCCATCAGGAACCCGCCATGCGCATCCAAGCCAACCCCAGTCCCGCCGCCACGCTGCCCGCCGCGACCAAGTCCGGCCGCTCGCCGCACGCGCCGGCGATGAAGGCCACGCCCGCGGCCGCCGCGCCGGCCAAGCCTGCCGCCGCAGCCAAGCCGGCCACCCCGGCGGCGCCCGTGGCCGCCAAGGTCGCGACCGCCGCCCAGGCCGCCGAGGCCGCCGCCAAGCCCGAGACCTACGGCGGCACCGGCAGCCTGCTCGACGCTCACGCCTGACCATTCCCGGCGCGCCTGCCGCGCCACATGGCCGACCGACCCCGCGACCGACTCCGGCAAGGGGTCTTTCGCCACTGGCATTGGTCGATCGGGGCCCGTTGCCTAAGCTTGCGCGTTCCACCACGAGGGAACGCATGCCCAAGACCAAGAAGACCGCCGACGCCAAGGTCGTCGTCGCCTCCACCGCCATCGACATCGGCATCAGCGCCAAGGATCGCGCCGCCATCGCCGGCGGCCTATCGCGCCTGCTGGCCGATACCTACACGCTGTACCTGACGACGCACAACTTCCACTGGAACGTCACCGGCCCGATGTTCAACACGCTGCACGCGATGTTCATGGGCCAGTACACCGAGCTGTGGAACGCGGTCGACCCGATCGCCGAGCGCATCCGCTCCCTCGGCCACCCCGCCCCCGGTTCCTATGCCGCGTTCGGCCGCCTGAGCTCGCTGCCCGACGCGCCCGAGACGCCGCCCAAGGCGCTCGAGATGGTGCGCGTGCTGGTGGCCGGCCACGAGGCCGTCGCCCGCACCGCCCGCGCGCTGTTCCCGCTGGCCGACAAGGCCGGCGACGAGCCCACCGCCGACCTGCTCACGCAGCGCCTGACCGTGCACGAGCAGACGGCCTGGATGCTGCGTTCGCTCCTCGAAGACTGAAATGACGGCCCCCACGCTCCCGCTGGTCGCTGCCGCCCGAGGGGGAGCCCGGATCGGCTCGGGTGCGACCCTCGCTGCCCGGGAGCTTGGTCGGGCCTGCCGCGGGCGTCGTCGCTCCGCGACTCCAGAAAGCAATTGATGCGCGTCGCCATCGTCACGTTCGACGGCTTCAACGAGCTCGACTCCTTCATCGCGCTGGGCCTGATCAACCGGCTGCGCACGGCCGGCGTGCACGCGGAGATCGCGAGCCCGTCGGCGCACGTCACGTCGATGAACGGCGTCACCGTCACGGCGCAGCAGCCGCTGGAGTTCGTGACGGATGCCGACGTCGTGCTGTTCGGCAGCGGCATCTACACCCGCGCCATCGCCGAGAACGCGGCGCTGATGGACCGCATCGTGCTCGACCCGACGCGCCAGCTGATCGGCGCGCAGTGCTCCGGCACGCTGCTGCTGGCGCGACTGGGCCTGCTCGGCGACGCGCCGGCGTGCACCGACCTCACCACCAAGCCGTGGGTGATCGCGGCGGGCGTGCGGGTGTCCGACCTGCCGTTCACGGCCCGCGGCCCGATCGCCACGGCCGGCGGCTGCATGGCCTCGGCCTACCTCGCCACCTGGGTGATGTGGCGCGCCGCGGGCCGCGAGGCCACGCGACAGGCGTTGCACTACGCCGCGCCGGTCGGCGAGAAGGACGCGTGGGTCGACCATGCGCTCAAGGTGGTCGGGGACGCCCTGGGCGACGCCGCGACGACCTGA
>DATCRO010000887.1:0-4569 GCA_036569025.1 Burkholderiaceae bacterium | reverse complement strand
AGGTGCACCGGGTTGGCGGCGACCTCGGTCGAGTCGAAGTTGAAGACCTTGGACAGGATCTTGTACGCGAAGCGCGTGGAGATCCCGCTCATGCCCTCGTCGACGCCGGCGTAGTCGCGGTACTCCTGGTAGCTCTTGGCGCGCGGGTCGGTGTCCTTCAGGTTCTCGCCGTCGTAGATCTGCATCTTGGAGTACAGCGACGAGTTCTCGGGCTCCTTCAGGCGCGTGAGCATCGCGAACTGGGCCATCATCTTGAGCGTGCCCGGCGCGCAGGTGGCATCGGCCAGCGACGAGCCACGGATGAGCTTCTCGTAGATCTTGACTTCCTCGCTGACGCGCAGGCAGTAGGGCACCTTGACGATGTAGATGCGGTCGAGGAAGGCCTCGTTGTTCTTGTTGTTGCGGAAGCTCTTCCACTCGCTCTCGTTGGAGTGCGCGAGCACGACGCCGTCGAACGGGATCGCGCCGAAGCCTTCCGTGCCCTTGAAGTTGCCTTCCTGGGTGGCGGTCAGCAGCGGGTGCAGGACCTTGATCGGCGCCTTGAACATCTCGACGAACTCGAGCAGGCCCTGGTTGGCCAGGCACAGGCCGCCGGAGTAGCTGTAGGCGTCCGGGTCGTCCTGCGCGAAGGCCTCGAGCTTGCGGATGTCGACCTTGCCCACCAGCGACGAGATGTCCTGGTTGTTCTCGTCACCCGGCTCGGTCTTGCTGATGCCGATCTGGCGCAGGATCGACGGGCGACGCTTGACGACCTTGAACTTGCGGATGTCGCCGCCGTATTCCTCGAGACGCTTGACGGCCCACGGCGACATGATCCGGTTGAGGTAGCGCCGCGGGATCCCGTACTCGCTCTCGAGGATCGGGCCGTCCTCGACCGCATTGAACAGCCCGAGCGGCGATTCGTTGACCGGGGAATCCTTGATCGCGTAGAACGGCACCTGCTCCATCAGCGCCTTCAGCCGCTCGGCGATGGAGCTCTTGCCGCCGCCCACGGGGCCCAGCAGGTAGAGGATCTGTTTCTTTTCCTCCAGGCCCTGCGCGGCATGGCGGAAGTACGACACGACCTGCTCGATCGCGTCCTCCATGCCGTAGAACTCGGCGAAGGCCGGATAGATCTTGATGACCTTGTTGGCGAACAGGCGCGACAGACGCGGGTCGTTGCGCGTGTCGATGGACTGCGGTTCGCCGATGGCCTTGAGCATGCGCTCGGCCGCCGTGGCATAGGCCAGGGGGTTGCGCTTGCATTCCGCCAGGTACTCCTCGAGGGTGAGTTCCTCCTCGCGAGTACGTTCGTAGCGGGCTGCGAACTGGCTGATCACGTCCATGTCTGACCTCCGGGCTGAAGTGACGTTGCAAACGACCGGACACGATGCGGATCGGGTCGGGGCCAGTCGCGTGCGTCTGGAATGTTTTGATGGAGTCCGGGCCTGTCCGGAACGTTCTTGCGGGAAGTACGTACCGGCCAGTCAAGGCGCCATCAGAGCAATCCGTTCAGCGGAGTCGTCGTACGGTGGTCAAACTCTGAGTCCGTAGGGTACAGCGTGCGACGATTCCTTGTGCGTCGATGAGTCGAATAGGGTGATGTTCCGGTTTCATCTTGTCCTTTATCGACCTACATTTCAACTCGCCCTGTAGGATTCTTTCCACGAGTGTGCGGAAAGACCCGCCCGCCGGCCCGGTGCTGCCCGCACCCGTCGCCGCGAGGCCTTGGTCTTGTCGCGCACCGCACACCGCCCGTCCGGGCCCGCCGGACCTTCGCGGCGTCCCAGACCAATTCCGGAGTCGACCCATGATTCGAACCATGAGGCGCGTGCGCCTGCTGTGGCTGGCGCTCGCGTGCACGACCCTCGCGAGCGGCCTGGCCGGATGCGGCGGCGGCGGTTCCGCGCCCCCACCGCCTCCGCCGCCGCCCGCGATCGAATCGGCCTTCCTGCTGGCCGAATTCGTCGCGGTCGATTCCAACAACCAGTTCGTGCGCGTCTGGGATCCGGCGAACCCGTCGGTCGCCGTGCAGGACGTGCGGATCGTGCAGGGCAACGGCATCGTCTGGCAGTCCTCCCATCTCGTCTTCTCCGATGCCACCCGCTGGGATGCCGCGTCGCGCACGGTCACGACGCTGGGGCATGCCAAGGTGTTCTTCGACAACGACGGCAAGTTGTATTCCATCGACCTGCGCGGCGGCCATGCGCACGCGCCTGTGCAGTTGTCCAGCGCGGCCGACGTGTTCATGCCCGTGCGGGCCTGGGCGATGAACGCGGCCGGCGACGACGCCTGGGTCGATGCGCAGGGCGGCAGCCACGACTGGGCGATCCGCACGTCGATGACGGACGCGACGGCGCCGGTCAACGTGCGCCATGTCGTCGCCGCGCTGCGCGACGCCTCGACCGGGTTGCCGCAATGGTTCTTCGCGTCGCTCGGCGACGACGGCATCCACCCGGTGGCTGCCACCTACGAGATCGCCGACGCCGCGTTCGCGCGCGTGGCGGTGCCTGCCGTCGACGGGATGGTCGCCGCCGACGGCTGGATCGGCGCCGACCCGGGCCAGGCGGCCTTGGCCTACGTCGGCATTGCCGGGCAGGTTCGCACGCTGCGCTGGAGCGCGGGCGGGGTCAGCGTCGACGCCGGCGGGCTGCATGCGCTCAGCGGCCTGACCATGACGACCGCCGTCGCGGACGCGACGTCCGTCTTCGTGGCCGACGGCACGACGCTGCTCGCGCTCGCCGGCGGCGGCGTCCGCTCGGTCGGCACGTTCTCGGTGGCGCCGGCGTCCCTGATGGACGCGGGCGGCTACATCGCGGCCGACGAGGTCACGCAGGTCACCGGCGTGACCCCGATCGTGCAGGTGGAGAGCTTGGACAAGACGAGCGGCGCGCGCGTGCTCGTGGAACCCGCCTCGCCGGACCTGCAGCTGCTGGCAGGCGGCGACCAGGGCGTGCTGCTGTCCAACACCGCCGGCCAGCACGATGCGTACGTGCTGGCGCGCGGCGATGGCCAGGCGCGCATGATCGTCGGCTCGCAGGCCGTGGGCATCGTGCGTGCGGCCAGCGGCCGTCGCGACCAGCCCGCCGCGCCGGTGGGCCTGCTGTCCTGCGTCGCGGGCGCGACGCCGGGCTACTGCGCGGCCGGCGCGTTGACGCAGTTCACGCTGGCCGGGGCCGGCACGTCGCTCGGCTTCAACGCCGCCACCGCGGCCATGCTGCGCAGCGAGGCGATCGCGGGGCTGGCCTGCTCGCTGTCGGGGCAGGATGCGCTCTCGTCGCCGGCAGGCTTCGGCGACGGGCAGACCGACACGCGCGACGCGTGGCAGTTCACGCCGGGCACGGCGGCCTCGCTGACGCGCGTCACCAGCAGCCTGCCGTGAGCGCGGCGGCGCGGCCGTGCCTTCAGTCCTCTTCGCGCAGGCCCAGGCGTTCGAGCAGGCCGCCCAGTTCGTCGTTGGAGCCGAACGAGATCGCGATCTCGCCGGACTCGCCGTGGCGCGTCTTCTTGAGCATGCGGATCTCGACGACCGCGGCCAGCCTGTCGGCCAGTTGCTCCTCGAGGCGCGCGATGTCGCCGCGCTTTTCCTTCTTCACGCGCAGCAGCGGCGCCTGGCGGCCATTGGCCTGCTGGTTGCGTGCGACGAGCTTCTCGGCGTCGCGCACCGACATCTTCCTGGCTGCGATCTCGGTGGCGTTGAGGATCTGCTGGGCCGGCTCCAGCGGCAGCAGCGCACGGGCGTGGCCCATGTCGAGGTCGCCCGCCATCAGCATCTGCTGCACCGGCGCCGCCAGCTGCAGCAGGCGCAGCAGGTTGCTGGCCGCGCTGCGCGAGCGGCCGACCGACTGCGCGGCCTGCTCGTGCGTCATGCCGAACTCGTCGACCAGGCGCTTGAGGCCCTGCGCTTCTTCCAGCGGATTGAGGTCCTCGCGCTGGATGTTCTCGATCAGCGCCATCACGGCGGCCGATTCGTCGGGCACCTCGCGCACCAGCACGGGCACCTCCTCCAGGCCCGCCAGCTTGGCGGCGCGGAAGCGACGTTCGCCGGCGATGATCTCGTAGCGCTGCGTCTTCGCGCCCGCGCCTTCGAGCGGGCGCACGAGGATCGGCTGCATGATGCCCTGGCTGCGGATGCTCTCGGCCAGCTCGTACAGCGAGCCTTCGTCCATGCGGGTGCGCGGCTGGTACTTGCCGGCCTGCATCTGCGTGATCTTCAGCGTGGACGGCAGCGTCGGGCCGCCCGCGGGCGCCGGCGTCTCGTCGATCTTCGGGCCGAGCAGGGCTTCCAGGCCCATGCCGAGCCCCTTGGGTTTTTTCGTGACCATCATGTGAGCCCCACGGTCGCTGGCGCTCCCTGCCCCCGAGGGGCCGGCCGCGAGCGGCCCGGCAGAGCCGGTTCCGCCGCTCCCTTGAACTTCGTGCAGGGTGAGTAGCGCCAGCGGCGGAGGCGCTGGAAGTGATGATTGATTATCCGCTGGTCAGCAGGTTCGCAAGCAACTGCCGCCCCGCGGGCCAGTCGCCCAGGCCGGAATCGCTGTTGAGATGGCCGCGCGGACCGGCGTCCAGCGCGTGCGCGCCCCAGTCGGCGGC
>DATCRO010000886.1:0-4360 GCA_036569025.1 Burkholderiaceae bacterium | reverse complement strand
CGATGGACTCGACCGGCAGCGTCTATTCGGTCGCCGGCACCGGCGTGATCGGCAACACCCACATCTACAAGTGGGTCTGCGGCTCGACCGCCGCGCCGGGGGCGACTTCGCCGAACCTCCTGAAGTACCTGCCGGGCTCCTGCCGCGGCTGATCCTGCAGTCGGCCGATGCCCGGTGACTGCTCCTGGCGTTGCAGGCCGGTGGCCGTTGTTCGACGTCGGCCCGGAGCGGCCTGCCGCCGGCAGGCACTCGACGCCGCTGTCGGACAACGCCGCATCCAGGCCCACCGCCGAGCTCGGCGGCACCGCGCTTGCCGCTTCCCGGGCCTCAGCCCGCCTCGCCGGGCGCATCACGGGAATGCCATCATGAACAAGACCCTCACCGCCCTGCTCGCCGCCTGCGCCGCCACGCTGTCGCTCGGCGCCCATGCCGACGACACGATGACGCATGACCAGGCCGAGGCTGCCAAGGCCCAGGCCAAGGCGGACTACAAGGCCGACAAGGCCCAGGCCAAGGCCGACTACCGCGCCAACAAGATCGCATGCGAGCGCCACACCGAAGGTGCGGTCGAGCGCGCATGCAATCGTGACGCCAAGGCGCAGGCCAAGGTGGACAAGGCCGATGCCAAGCTGGACTACCGGCAGGACAAGGCCGACATCGACGCCGGGCGGAAGTAAGGCCCGAACCCGGGTCGCTTCGATCGATCGCGGCAGGGCCGGCGCCGGCACGATGCTCATCGTCCGGGGCCGGTCCGTCCGCATTTGAGGCATGATGCCGGCCCCGGACACGAGTCCGGCCATCACCCTACAAGAAAGAAGCTCCCATGTCCTTCACCAAGCTCGTCGCGGTCGCCTGCGTGTTGTCGATGTTCGCCGTGGCGGCGGAGGCGCGTCCGCGCCATCATCACCACCACCACCATCATCACCACCACCACCACAAGGCCCAACGCTGACGGGACACCGGCCCCGGACGCCTCCGGGGCCGCGAGCCGTCACTCGGTGGCGGTGAGCCCGCGCTTCTTGAGCAGCGGGCCGACGTCCGGCGCGCCGCCGGTCAGGTCGCGGAACTCCGTCATCGCGTCCACCGAGCCGCCGCGCGACAGCAGCGTCGCGCGGATGTGGTCGCCGACCTCGCGCGTGAGGCCGCCGTGCGCCAGCACCCAGTCGGTGGAGTCGGCTGCCAGCACCTCGCTCCAGATGTACGAGTAGTAGCCGGCCGAATAGCCGTTCGCGAACACGTGCGAGAAGTACGTGCTGCGGTAGCGCGGCGGCACCGGCGCGAAGTCGAGCCCCGCGCGATGCAGCGCCGCGGCCTCGAACGTCGTGACGTCGGCGGCGGCCGGCACCTTGTCCGCGGGCAGCTGGTGCCAGGCCTGGTCCAGCAGCGTGGCCGACAGGTACTCGGTCGTCGCGAAGCCCTGGTTGAAGAGGCTGGCGGCCTGCACCTTGTCCACCAGCGCCTGCGGGATCGGCTCGCCCGTCTTCCAGTGGCGCGCGAAGTGCTTGAGCACCTCGGGATAGGTGGCCCACATCTCGTTGAACTGCGACGGGTACTCGACGAAGTCGCGCGGCACGCCGGGACTGGCGAAGCGCGGGTACTTCACGTGCGACAGCATGCCGTGCAGCGCGTGGCCGAACTCGTGGAACGCGGTGGTGACCTCGTCCTGCGTCAGCAGCGTGGGCTCGCCGGCGGGCGGCTTGGGGATGTTCAGGTGGTTGGCCGCGACGGGCTTGTCGCCGGTCAGGCCGTTCTGCGGCACGTACTCGTTCATCCACGCGCCGCCCTGCTTGTTGGCGCGCGCGTAGTAGTCGCCGATGAAGATCGCCAGCTGCGTGCCGTCCTTGTCGAACACGTCGAACACGCGCACGCCGGGGTCGTAGACCGGCAGGTCGTGGCGCTCCTTGAACGTCAGGCCGTACAGCTTGTTGGCCGCGTAGAACACGCCGTCGAACAGCACGTGATCGAGTTCGTAGTAGGGCTTGAGCTGCGACTCGTCGTACGCATACCTGGCCTTGCGCAGCCGGTCGGTGTAGAAGTCCCAGTCGGCGGCCTGCAGCTGGAAGCCGCCGTGGTCGGCGTCGATCATCTGCTGCAGCTGCGCCGCCTCCTTGTGCGCATTGATGACGGCCGGCGCCGACAGCTGCGCGAGCAGCTTGTTCATGGTGTCGACCGTGCCCACCGTCTGCTCGGCGAGCTGGAACGCGGCGTGGTCGGGGTAGCCCAGCAGCGCCGCGCGCTCCGCGCGCAGGCGCGCCAGCGCGGCGACCGTGGCGCGGTTGTCGAACTCGCCGCCGCGGCTGCCGCGCGCGAGCGAGGCGGCCATCACCTTCATGCGCGACTCGTGGCTGGTCAGCTGCGAGAGCACGGGCTGGCCGGTGGTGTTGACCAGCTCGATGACGAACTTGCCCGGCTTGCCGGCCTTGGCCGCGGCGTCGGCGGCGGACTCGATCTGGGCGTCGGCCAGGCCCGCGAGCTCGGCGCGGGTGTCGAAGGTCACCGCCGAGGCGCCGCGCTCCTTGAGCGTGTTCTGCTCGAAGGTGATCATCAGCGACGCGATCTGGCCGTTGAGCGCGCGCAGGCTGGCCTTGCTGGCCTCGGGCAGCTTCGCGCCGGCGCGCACGAAGTCCTGGTGATAACGCCACAGCAGGCGCGCCGACTCGGCATCGAGTCCCAGCGTGTCGCGCTTGTCGTAGAGCTTGTCGATGCGCGCGAACAGGCGCGGGTCGAGGCGGATCTCGTCCTCGTGCGCGGCCAGCTTCGGCGCCATGGCGCGCTGCACCACCTGGAGCGCGGGGTTGGTGTTGGCGCTGGTCAGGTTGCTGAAGATGTGGTTCACGCGCTCCAGCGTGCGGCCCGAGCGCTCCAGCGCCACGATGGTGTTGTCGAAGGTCGGCGCGTCCGGATTGCCGGCGATCGCGGCGATCTCCTTGCGGTGCTCGGCGATCGCCTGCTCGAAGGCCGGCGCGAAGTCGCTGTCGTGGATCTGGTCGAAGCGCGGGTAGTGCAGCGGCAGCGTGCTCTCGACCAGCAGCGGGTTCGGCGGCGGCGCGTCCGCGGCGTGCGCGACGGCCGCGAGGGCAGGCAGGGAGGAAGCCACGAGCAGGTGGCGCAGGGACTTGGGCAGGGGATGCATGGGCGGCCTGGTGCGGGGCGCGAGTCGCGCGGTGACGGGTCTGCCGGCGCGCTTGCTGCGCGGGGCGGGCCAAGTCTATCGAGTCGCGGGCCCGCCCAGCGAAGGCGCGGCCTGCCATGCGACGAATGGCGGATCGAAGGGGTCGAGCGCCGGCCCGGCGCGACTTTGCTGATCGTGCGTCCGGTGTTTCTCCGTGCAAAGCTTGTTGGCAACCCGGCCATTTCAGGATGACATTGGCCACCTCGGCGGCGACTTCGTTTCAACGATGCACCGACCGCGACACACACACACCACGTCCCGAAAACGAGGGCAGCCATGACTGTCGATCTTGAGCAAGACCTGCGTGCGCCCGCGCCACGCGGCGATGCGCCCGCGCCGGCGCTGTCCACGCTCTGCGCGCCGGGTGCGGCGACGTTCGCCGCCGCGACGCTGGCGGCCTGCGGCGGTGGCGGCTCGTCGCCGACGCCGTCGCCCTCTCCGTCGCCCGAACCTCCGCCCCCGCCACCGCCGCCGCCCGCGCCCACCGAGGCCGAGGCCGCGCGTTTCCTCGCGCAGGCGTCGATGGGCGCGAGCCGCGCCGAGATCGCGAGCGTCGTGAGCCTGGGCTACGCCGGCTGGCTCGACGCGCAGTTCGCGCTGCCGGTGTCCGACACGCGCTGGGACTGGCTCGTCGCGCAGGGCTACACGGCCTTCACGCACAAGAACGACCAGGCCGGCTTCGACGCGGCGATGTGGCGCAAGCTGCTCAGCGCGCCCGACACGCTGCGCCAGCGCATCACGCTGGCGCTGTCGGAGATCTGGGTCGTGGCCATCGACGGCCTGGTCGGCGGCGGCTGGAAGCAGTTCAACGCCGCGGCCTGGACCGACATGCTCGAGGCCAACGCGTTCGGCAGCCATCGCGCGTGGCTCACGCACATGTCGCTGTCCGGCGCGATGGGCGACTTCCTCACCTTCCGCGGGTCCGCCAAGGAGGATCCGACCAGCGGCGCGCTGCCCGACGAGAACTACGCCCGCGAGCTCATGCAGTTGTTCACGATCGGGCTCGTCATGCTCGACGCCGACGGCACGCCGTCGCTGGCCGGCGGCCAGCAGGTGCCTACCTACGGCCTGCCCGACATCACCGGCCTGGCACGCGTGTTCACCGGCTGGGACTTCGACCTGCAGGGCCAGAACGTGGGCACCGGCACCGCGACGCCCGACTTCCTGAAGCGCCCGATGATCCAGGTC
>DATCRO010000885.1:0-8441 GCA_036569025.1 Burkholderiaceae bacterium | reverse complement strand
CCAACCTGTTCCACCACCATCGCCAGGGCGCGTCCACGATCACGCAGCAGGTGGCGCGCAACTTCTTCCTGAGCCGCAAGCAGACCTGGTCGCGCAAGTTCGCCGAGGCGCTGCTGGCGCTCAAGATCGAGCGGCATCTGTCGAAGGACCAGATCCTCGAGCTGTACATGAACCAGATCTACCTGGGCCAGCACGCGTACGGCTTCGAGGCGGCGTCGCTGACCTACTTCGGCAAGCCGTCCAGGCAGCTCACGCCGGCCGAGGCCGCGATGCTCGCGGGCCTGCCCAAGAACCCCGGCGGCGCCGATCCGACCGACCACTTCGAGAAGGCCAAGGCGCGCCAGCTCGTCGTGCTGATGCGCATGCACGAGACCGGCGTCCTCGACGACGCGCAGTACGAAACCGCAAAGAAGCAGCCGCTGAAGATCACCGGCCACTGGGCGCCGCCGGTGAGCGCCGAATACCTGGCCGAGATGGTGCGCCAGCAGGTGGTGCAGCGCTTCGGCGAGGCGGCGTACTCGCAGGGCCTGAAGGTCACCACCTCGCTGGTGTCGGCCGACCAGGCCGCGGCGCAGGCCGCCGTGCGCAAGGGCGTGATCGACTTCGACCGCCGCCAGGCCTATCGCGGCCCCGAGGACAACGAGGACCTGCCCGACTCCGACGCCGACATCGACACCGCCGCAGCGGCCGCGCTGCACGACCACCCGGACGACGACGACCTGCGCGTGGCCGTCGTCACGCACGCCAGCCCCAAGGAGGTGGTGGCGATCCTGGCCAGCGGCGAGACGCTGCACCTGACCGGCGACGCGCTGCGCGGCGTCGGCGTGCTGGCCGCGCTGCGCCCGAAGGCGGCCGAGGACGTCGCGATCACCCGCGGCGCCATCATCCGCGTGATGCGCACGACCGGCGACTCCAGCTACAAGAGCGAATGGCGCCTGACGCAATGGCCGGACGTCGAGGGCGCGCTGGTGTCGCTGGACTCGGCCACCGGCCAGGTGCGCGCGCTGGTGGGCGGCTTCGACTTCTCGCACAGCCAGTTCAACCACGTGACCAGCGCCTGGCGCCAGCCCGGTTCCAGCTTCAAGCCGTTCATCTACTCGGCCGCGCTGGAACATGGCATCCAGCCCGCCACCCAGATCATGGATGCGCCGATCAACATCGACGACTCGCTGACCGGCGGCAAGCACTGGGATCCGAAGGACGACGACGAGCCGCTGATGGGCCCGATCTCGCTGCGCGCGGCGCTGGCCAAGTCCAAGAACCTGGTCAGCATCCGCGTCGTGCAGAACCTGGGCACCAGCGTCGTCAAGAACTGGGCCGCGCAGTTCGGCCTGTCGCCCGAGAAGCAGCCGGACAACCTCACCCTGGCGCTGGGCGCGGGCAGCGTCACGCCGATGCAGCAGGCGCGCGCCTACGCCGCGTTCGCCAACGGCGGCTTCGGCGTGACGCCGCGCTTCATCGAGAAGATCACCGACGCGCAGGGCAAGGTGCTGTTCGAGGCGCCCAAGCTGCCGGACACGCCGTCCGAGGACGCCCGCATCATCCCGGCGCGCAACGCCTTCGTGATGGCCAGCCTGCTCAACGAGGTGGCGCGCACCGGCACCGCCGCCAAGGCGCAGTCCACGCTCAAGCGCCCCGACCTGTACGGCAAGACCGGCACCACCAACGACGCCGTCGACACCTGGTTCGCCGGCTTCCAGCCCAGGATCACGACGGTGGTCTGGATGGGCCGCGACGACAACACCAGCCTGGGCGGCCGCGAATTCGGCGCCACGCTGGCACTGCCGATCTGGATCGACTTCATGCGCTCGGCGCTCAAGGACGTGCCCGTCACGACGATGCAGCAGCCGGCGGGCGTGCAGGACGTCCAGGGCGACTGGCTCTACGACGAGTTCGCCGGCGGCGGCTACATCGCCTACCTCGGCATGGAGCCCGGCAACCCGCCATCGGTGATGGTGGCCGGCGCGCCGCGCGACGCCGCGTCGCAGGCCGCCATCGACGCGACGCCGATGCAGCCGACGAGCCCCGGCGCGACGATCCTGCAACCGGCCCCGCCACCGCCGCCGGCCCCCGCGGCCTCCAGGCCCAAGCCCGCGGCGACGATCTCGCCCTCGGACGATCCGTTCTCGCGGCTGGCGCCGGCGCTGCGCTGAACGTCGCGCCCCGTCCCTGCGCCGACCGCTTCGGCGCAGCGGGCCCGACCGGCGCGGGCCAGCGCCCTCATCGCGGTGGGCTGCGCGCCGGGCATCGTCGGCGCACCGGCCGGTTGCTGTTCGCGTGGCAGGCCTCACGCGCCGCTCGCCGCCACCGACGCCCCTCAGCGCGCCTTCGCCTCCAGCGCCTTGACCAGCGCATGCAGCGCCCGGTTCAGCGGCACGGGGATGCCCAGCCGGTCGCCCTGGCGCACGACATAGCCGTTGAGGTGGTCGATCTCGGTGGGCTTGCCGCGGCGCAGGTCCTGGCAGGTGGACGAGACCTGGCCGGGCATGCTGGTGGCGATCCGTTCGACGGCGGCCCAGACGTCGCCGGGGATCGACACGTCCATCGCCGCGGCCACGGCCAGGCATTCGGCCACTGCGTCGTGCACGGTGCGCGCGACACCGGGCAGCGCCACCATGCGGCCGTACGGGATGTCGGTGATCGCCGAGATCGCGTTGTAGCCGCAGTTCAGCAGCAGCTTGCCCCACAGCGCGCCGAGCACGTTGTCCGACAGTTCGACCGGCACTCCGGCACGGGCGAACAGCGCGACGATGTCGGGCGACGCCAGGCCGGACTCTGCCAGCGGGACGGGGGCCCGGCTCGCGCCGAGGGCCGCCACGGCGTCGGCGGCCTCGGTGGACGTCGCGGCGCCGATGTCCGACGGAATGACCAGTTCGCCGCGGCCCATGTGGCGCACATGGCCGGGGCCGGCCATCTCGCTGGCGACATAGACGACCGCCGGCGCGACCGGCCGGCCGAGCACCGCCTGCAGGCGCGCCGCGTTGTCGACGCCGTTCTGCAGGCTCAGCACGCAGGCGTCGGGCGCCAGGTGCGGGGCGAGCTCGCGTCCGGTGGACTCGGTGTCGGGCGACTTGACGCACACCAGCACCAGCGCGGCGCCGGCCACCGCGGCGGGCTCGGTGCTGGCCTCGACGGGAAAGTGTTCGTCGAAGGCCGCCGTGGTCAGGCGCAGCCCGTCGCGCCGCATGGCGTCGACGTGCCGCGGCCGCCCGATCAAGGTGACGGGCACGCCGGCGCGCGCGAGCATGCCGCCGTAGTAGCAGCCGACGGCGCCGGCGCCGGCGATCGCGACGCGCACGCGGTCGGCCCCGCGAGCGTTCGCGCCTGCGTCCGCGCTTGCGCCAGCGCGCCCGCCCGCGCCGCCGCGCGAGGCATCCCCTGCCGCCGCGGCCGTCATGCGCCCTCGCGCAGCGGCGGCGCGATCTGCTCGGCGTAGTCGTACAGCGCGCCCAGGATCCCGGCGGCACGCTCGTCGCCCGTCTCCTCGGCGTGCTCGTTGAGCTGGTCGATGCGCTCGAAGAACGCGGACAGCGTCATCGAGCCGCCGGCGCCTTCGTGCAGGCGCGCGCTGCAGTGGTCGAGCCAGCGCTCGTTCTCCTGCGCGCTGAGCGTGTCGCCGAAGTTGCGCGCGCGGTAGCGGAACAGCAGTTCCTCCAGGCGCGGGTCGTCGAAGGCCACGCGCTGTCCGGCGAGCTGCTCGCCCGTCAGGCGGCGCAGGCGCTCGAGCTTGCGGCGATCGTCGTTGCCGACGAAGCCCCCGTACAGGTCCTCGTCGACGTCCACCGGCGACGACGGCGCGGGGCGCGCATAGACCTCGCGCCAGGCGCCCTGCATCAGCGCGGCGACATCCGTTGCTGCCTGCGCGTGTGCCAGCGCGCGCTCGACGTCGATGGACCAGCGCTGCGCCGTCGCGGGCGTGAGCGTCTTCAAGTTGCCCACGACGAAGGGCGACTTGTTGGCGTGGATGGACTTGATCGGCAGCCGCGCGACGCCCTCGGGCAGGTCGGCCGTGCGCGTGAACATGCGCAGGCGCAGCGTCTCGGAGTCGAGGCCGGCGAGCTCGCGCGGGTCGTGCGCGAGGTCCCACACCAGCAGCTCGTTCTTGTTGGTGGGATGCTGCGCCAGCGGATACACGATGGCCATGCAGCCCTGCTCCACGCCGAACATGCCCGAGATGTGCAGGAACGGCCGGTGGGCGCCGATCTCCGTCCACACCGCCTCCTTGCGGCGCAGCTTCAGGCAGAACTCCCACAGTCGCGGCTGCCGCTCCTTGATCAGGCGCGCCAGCGCGATGGTGGCGCGCACGTCGGACAGCGCGTCGTGCGCGGCCTCGTGCGCGATGCCGTTGGCCTGGGTCAGGTGCTCCAGCTTGAACGACGGCCGGCCGTCCTCGTGCTTCGGCCACTCGATGCCTTCGGGCCGCAGCGCCCAGGTGGCGCGCACGACGTCCAGCAGGTCCCAGCGGCCGCACTCGTTCTGCCATTCGCGCGCATACGGGTCGATGAGGTTGCGCCAGAACAGGTGGCGGGTGACCTCGTCGTCGAAGCGGATGGTGTTGTAGCCGACGCCGATGGTGCCCGGCTGGCCCAGCTGGGCCTCGACCTGCGCCGCGAACGCGTGCTCGGGCAGGCCCAGCTCGAGGCAGGTCTGCGGCACGATGCCCGTGAGCAGGCAGGACTCGGGATCCGGCAACGAATCGGGCGCCGGGCGGCAATAGTGCATCACCGACTGGCCGACCTCGTTCAGGTCCGCATCGGTGCGGATGCCGGCGAACTGCGCGGGGCGGTCGCGCCGGGGCACGCGGCCGAAGGTTTCGTAGTCGTGCCAGAAGAAGCTGAAGTCGGTCATGCGAGGAAGATACCTTCGAGTGCTCGGGCGCGACGCGCGCCGATTGCCGCATTTTCGGTCTTCCGGCGCCGGGCGTCCCGGCGCGGTTCGAAGGACACTGGCGGCACGGCGAAATCCGCGTGCGAAGTGCGCTTCGGGAGCGCACGTAAACTCGCCCGCCGTCGCCATCCGAACACCCATCCCATGCGAACCCTCGCCTCCCTTCGCGCCCTGCTCGGCGGCCTCGCGCTCGCCGCCGGCCTCGTCGCGCCCGCCTTCGCCGCGGCGCCTGGCCAGCCGGTCGCCCCGGTGCACCCGGTCACCGACACCTACTTCGGCACGCCGGTCGTCGACGACTACCGCTACATGGAGGATCTGGACAACCCCGAGGTGAAGGCGTGGATGCGCGGGCAGGCCGACTACACCCGCGGCCAGCTCGATGCCCTGCCCGGCCGCGGGCCGCTGCTCGACCGCGTGCACGCCCTGCTCAATGCCGACCTGCAGCGCGGCGCCTTCATCCAGCGCGGCCAGCGCCTGTTCTACAAGGCGATCCAGCCCGGCGCGCCGCTGCCGCGGCTGTACTGGCGCGATGGCGCGCACGGCGAGGAGCACCTGCTGGTCGACCCGGGCGCGCTCGGCAAGGGCACGGCCACGCACTACGCGCTCGACTTCTTCATGCCGTCGTGGGACGGCAAGCGCATCGCGTACGGCCTGTCCGCGGGCGGCTCCGAGAAGAGCGTGCTGCACGTGATGGACGTGCAGACGGGTGCGATCCTGTCCGAGGCCATCGACCGCACGTCCAACAGCCGCGTGTCGTGGCGGCCCGACAACCAGTCGTTCTACTACCTGCGCTATCCCAAGCCCACGCCGGACCTGCCGCCGGATCGGACCATGTTCAACGGCCGCACCTACCTGCACGTGCTGGGCGCCCACGCCGACGGCGAGGGCGATGCCGCCGTGTTCGGCCGCGGCGTGTCGCCCGGCCTGGACGTGCCCGAGGGCCAGGGCACGTGGCTCGTGACCTCGCCGGGCTCGAAGTACGCGCTGGCCATCGCCAACCACAACATGGACGACAACCCGTCCACGGTCTACGTGGCGCCGCTCGCGCAGGTCAAGGGCGCCGGCACGCCGTGGCGCAAGATCGCCGACGCGAACGACGGCGTCACGGCGTTCCACCTGCGCGGCGACACGTTGTACCTGCTCGCGCAGAAGGACGCGCCACGCTACCGCCTGCTGTCGCTGCCGCTGGCGAGGCCGGTGCTCTCGCGCGCGACCGTGGTGCTGCCCGAGGGCGACGGCGTGCTGACCGACGTCGAGATCGCGCGCGACGGGCTGTACGCGCGCGTCCGCGACGGCGCGGTGTCGCACGTGCATCGCATCTCGTTCGACGGCCGCCTGAGCCAGCCCGTGCCGCTACCCTTCGAGGGCGACGTCAGCGCGCTGGTGACCGACGAGCGCGAGCCGGGCGCGCTGATCAGCCTGCGCGGCTGGCTGCAGTCCACGCGCACGCTGGCCTACGACCCGGCGCGCGGCCGCGCCGACGACACCGGCCTGAACCCGCCGTCGTCCATCGACACCTCGGCCTACGCGGCCGACGAGGTGTTCGCCATCGGCGACGACGGCACGCGCATCCCGCTGTCCATCCTGCACCGCAAGGACATGGTGGCCGACGGCAGCCACCCGACGATCCTCAGCGGCTACGGCGCCTACGGCATCTCGCAGGAGCCCAGCTTCGTGCCGACCAACCTCGCCTGGCTCGAGCGCGGCGGCGTGCTGGCCTACGCCCACATCCGCGGGGGCGGCGAGTACGGCGAGGGCTGGCACCAGGCGGGCTACAAGCAGACCAAGCTCAACACGGTCAGCGATTTCGCCGCCTGCGGCCAGTACCTGGTCGACCATCGCGTCACGACCTCCGCGCGCCTGGCCGGGCTGGGCGGCAGCGCCGGCGGCATCACCGTCGGCGGCGCACTGACGCGGCACACCGCGCTGTTCGGCGTCATCCTCGATCTCGTGGGCATGTCCGACACGCTGCGCGCCGAGAACTCGCCCAACGGGCCGCCCAACATCGTCGAGTTCGGCACGGTCAAGGACGAAGCCGGCTTCCACGGCCTGTACGCGATGAGCGCATATGCCCACGTGCGCGACGGCACGCCCTACCCCGCCGTCCTGTTCAGCACCGGCGCCAACGACCCGCGCGTGTCGCCGTGGCAGATGGGCAAGATGGCCGCGCGCGTCCAGGGCGCCACCTCCAGCGGCAAGCCGGCGCTGCTGCGCATCGACTACGACGCAGGCCATGGCCTGGGCTCGAGCAGCGCCCAGCGCGAGAACCAGATCGCCGACCTGTGGTCGTTCGCGCTATGGCAGATGGGCGACCCGGCGTTCCAGCCGGCGGCGCAGTGACGCCCCATCCGGTGACGCGCAGCCATCAGGGGGTCGCGACCGCCGCCGGCGGGGGCGTGATCAAGGGAAGAAGCGTCCCCCGGGCCAGCAGCCGCAGCGTGCCCGCGATCAGCAGCACGAAGACCATGTTGGCCGCCGCGAACAGCACGGGGGCCAGGTCGGCGACGAGGCCGGACGCCCCGCGTTCGACCATCCGCATCGCCAGCGCCGGCAGCGCCGCGGTGCCGAAGCTGAAGGCCCAGTACGCCGGCGCGAACGCCTGTTGGCGGATCCAGGGCAGCAGGCGCAGCAGCAGGAGCGCCTGGTACAGGCCGTAGCCCAGCAGCAGCCACGCGAACATGTCTGGCGTGCCTGTCGTCAGGGCCAGCCAGCTGCCGCCGCCGACCACCGCCGGCGCGAGCTGGATGCCCAGCAGCGGGCGCAACGCCTCGGGCAACGGCGTGCCGACCGCCGCCCGCTGCACGATCAGCGATTCGAGCGCGAGCCACGCCAGCAGCCCGACGCCGAAGAACATCATCCCGAGCTGGTGCCACCCGAACGCGGCCGACGCGGTCGCGGCGACGAAGCTCTGCGCGACGCTGGGCAGGTACATCGCCGGCGTCACGAGTTCCTGCGGGCGACCGCCCATCCACAGCCGTCCGTTCAGCGCGAGGCCCAATGCCAGCTGGGCCGCGAGCGCCACCACGAACAGTCCGGTTGCCAGGTCGCGCCAGAGCGGGATCAGGGCCACCGCCGCCAGCATGCTCGAGACGGGCACCAGCGCCGCGAACGCCGAGTGGAGCGGGTGCTGCAGCTCGGCGACCGCCTCCGCGCGATGCGTGAACCACTTGCGGGCGTACAGCCCCAGCAGGCCCACCCACAGGGCCAGGCCCGTGAACGTGAACGCCTGGGCGACGTCGCCGGACAGGTGCCACAGGCGCGCCGCCACGTGCCAGGTGTTGGCGAACGCGAGCAGCCCCACGGGGATGCTGAAGAACGAGACCGGGACGGGGACGCGTTGGGTTGTCATGGCAGGACTCCGGAGAGGAGGTGATCGACGGAATCGATTCTGTTCGCCACAATCAAGATCTTGAATGCCGGTTAATCCATATCAATTGCTCGAACGTCTCCCATGGATCCGCTGAGCGACCTCGTCACCCTACTCGACCCGCGCGGCCGCATGGAGCTGCGCTGCCTGTTCGGCGCGGCATTCGCGGCGCCGCACGATCCGGTGG
>DATCRO010000884.1:0-5125 GCA_036569025.1 Burkholderiaceae bacterium | reverse complement strand
CTACTACGCCGGCGCCAGCGTGCTGCTGCACGAGGCCGACTTCGCCGACATGGCCTGGGCCTACTTCGAGCGCGCCGCGGCCGACAACGTCGTCCACTGCGAGGTCTTCTTCGACCCGCAGACCCACACGGCGCGCGGCGTCGACATGGGCGTCGTCATCCGCGGCCTGGACCGCGCGGCCCGGCGCGCGGAGGCCGAGCTGGGCCTGAGCGTGCGCCTGATCCTGTGCTTCCTGCGCCACCTCAGCGAGGACGACGCGCTCGCGACGCTGGAGGCGGCGCTGCCGTACCGCGACAAGTTCATCGGCGTCGGCCTCGATTCCAGCGAGATGGGCCATCCGCCCGAGAAGTTCGCGCGGGTCTTCGCCCGTGCCCGCGAGGCCGGCCTGCGCCTGGTCGCGCACGCGGGCGAGGAGGGGCCGCCGGCCTACATCCGCTCGGCGCTGGACGTGCTGCACGTCGAGCGCATCGACCATGGCGTGCGCTGCCTCGAGGACCCCGACCTGGTGGCGCGCCTGGCGCGCGAGCGCGTGCCGCTCACGGTCTGCCCGCTGTCCAACGTCAAGCTGTGCGTGTTCGACCAGCTCGGCCGGCACAACATCCCGGCGCTGCTCGCTGCCGGGCTGTGCGTCACCGTCAACTCCGACGATCCCGCCTACTTCGGTGGCTATGTCAACGACAACTTCGTCCAACTGTTCGAATCGTTGCCGCAACTGACCGCCTTTGACGCCTATACGCTGTTGCGCAACAGCTTCGACGCGGCCTTCGTCGACGACGAGGACAAAGCGCTCTGGACGGAGGAGCTCGATTCGGTGTTCGCGGCCAACGAACCCTGATCGGACGTGTAGGGAGATCTCGGTCCGGTTCAGCCACGACACAGGTCCCGTTAAGGTTTGGCCGCAACGGCCGAAGTGACAGGGGCGCCTCACCCCGGCGCGCACTTCGAGACCGCGCCATGATCCGCCTGAGCATCAAGACCCGCCTCCTGCTCCTCGTCGGCAGCCTGCTGTTCCTGTTCGTCGCCGCCGCCGGCTTCGGCGTGCTGCGGATGAAGGCCGGCAACGAGTCGCTGGGCTCGCTCTACAACGAGCGCGTGGTGTCGACGGAGCGCCTCAAGCACGTGAGCGACGGCTACAACGAGATCATCGACATCGCGCACAAGGTGGGCGCGGCACAGATGACGGCGGCGGTCGGCGCCGCCCAGGTCAAGGCGGCGCAGGCCAAGGCGGCCGACAACTGGAAGGCGTACCTCGCCACCGCGATCGACGACGACGAGCGTCCGCTGGTCGGGCAGGCCACCCCGCTGATGGCCAAGGCCGACGCGGTGACGGCGGAATTGCTGGCCGCACTGGCCAAGGACGACGTCGACGGCGTCTTCAAGCTCGCATCCAACGGCCTGTACCCGTCCGTCGACCCGCTCTCGGACGTCATCGACAAGCTCGCCACCCTGCAGTTGAGGGGCGCCGCGAACGAGTACGCCGCTGCCCAGAAGCTCTACGGCGTGGTGCTGTGGACGACGCTGGCCATCGGCGCGGCCGTGCTCGTCGTGGCCGTCCTCGCGGGCGTGGGCCTGGTCCGCTCGATCACCAGCGGCATCGGCGTGGCCGTGAAGGTGGCGCAGACGGTGGCCGCGGGCGACCTCGGCTCGGTCATCGTGATCGACCGCCGCGACGAGATCGGCACGATGCTGGGCGCGCTCAAGGCGATGAACGAGAGCCTGGTGGCCATCGTCGGCGACGTGCGCAGCGCGTCGGAATCGATCGCGACCGGGTCGTCGCAGATCGCGCACGGCAACAGCGACCTCAGCCAGCGCACGGAAGAACAGGCGAGCAACCTGGAGCAGACCGCGGCCTCGATGGAGCAGCTGACCGCCACCGTCAAGCACAACGCCGACACCGCGCGCCGCGCCAGCGAGCTGGCCGAGGGCGCGTCGATGGTGGCGGCCCAGGGCGGCGAGGTGGTGGGACAGGTCGTCTCGACGATGGACGACATCACCGACAGTTCGCGCAAGATCACCGACATCATCGGCGTGATCGACGGCATCGCGTTCCAGACCAACATCCTCGCGCTGAACGCCGCGGTGGAAGCGGCGCGCGCCGGCGAGCAGGGCCGCGGCTTCGCGGTCGTCGCCAGCGAGGTACGTTCGCTGGCCCAGCGCTCGGCGACGGCCGCCAGGCAGATCAAGGTGCTGATCGGCGAGAGCGTGGGCAAGGTGGAGAACGGCACCCGCCTGGTGGCCGACGCCGGCCGCACGATGGGCGACATCGTCGAGCAGGTCAGGCGCGTGAGCGCGATGATCAACGAGATCAGCGACGCGAGCGACGAGCAGTCGCGCGGCATCGGCCAGATCGGCGACGCCGTCGCGCAGCTCGACCAGGTCACGCAGCAGAACGCCGCGCTCGTCGAGGAATCGGCCGCCGCGGCCGAGAGCCTGCGCGTGCAGGCCGACACGCTGTCGCGGACGGTGGCGACGTTCAGGCTGTAAGGCGCCGCGCGGCCATGCGAGCCAGGGCGCTTGGGCACGCGTGGATCCTGCGGCTGCGCTTCCCGCGCGCAGGATGACGGCGCCTCGCGGGTTGCGGCCGCCTCGGCAGGCGGCTCGAAGCAGTCTCCCGCCGGGCCGTCATCCTGAGCGCAGTCGCGGGATCCTCGCACGCCGGGGCGCTTGGTCGGGACGGACGGAGCCGGCCCGCCGTCTTCCTACCAACCGTCCGGCGCCACGAACGCCGGGTTGCGGATCGACGTCATGATGTGGTCGCGCCAGGCGCCGTCGATGTACAGGTACTGCGGCGCCAGGCCTTCCTTGTGGAAGCCGGCACGTTCGAGCACGCGCGCGCTGCGCAGGTTCTCGGGCCGGTAGTTGGCCTGCACGCGGTGCAGGTTCACGCGCGGCGAGAACATCTCCTCGAGGCCGGCGGCGATCGCCTCGGCCATCAGGCCCTGGCCGACGTGCGCCTCGTCGAGCGCGTAGCCCAGCATCGCGCTGTGGAACGCGCCGCGCGAGACCTGGCTGAAGTTCAGGCTGCCGATCACCTCGACGTCCGACGAGGGCAGGCGCGCGCCGCCGCAGCGCGTGGCGTCCACCAGCCACCAGCGGTAGGCGGTGTCGTTGTTGAACGCGGTGATGCCGCTCGCCACGCGCGCGGCCTGGGCCTCGAGCGTGTAGAAGGCGTCGCCCGTGGGCGGATCCCAGCGCGCGAAATGCTGGCGGTTGCGGACGTGGAACTGGTGGACGGCCGGCGCGATGCCGGGGTCGCCGGCGACGAGGCGCAGGCGCGCGGTGGAGATCTCGTAGCGGGCGAGGGGAGCGATACCCGGCATGGGCGAAGCGGGGACGATGCGGAACGGACCCGCATCGTACCCGGCGACGCGGCCTCAGGCCGTGGCGGCCGCGGCGGCGGCGACATCGTCGGCCAGCGCGCGGGCGTCGGGTCCGAACGCGTACGCGTCCATGCCCAGGTGGCCGCCGGCCACGCTCGCGTGCAGCCGGATGGGCGCGTCCGCCTCGCCGCCGGCGCCCGCGGCGATGAACCAGGGCAGCAGGTGCTCGTCGGTCGGGTGCATGGTGGCGGCGCCGGGGGCGAGCGCGCGGTAGTTCAGCAGCGACGCCCAGTCGCGCGCCGCCGAGCGCTCGGCGAACCAGGCGCGGAAGGCGGCGCTGGCGGGGATCTCGGGCACCGGCTCCGCACGCGGCAGGCCCAGGCGCAGGTTGTGGGTGATCGATCCGGTGCCCACGATCCACACGCCCTCGTCGACGAGCGGCCGCAGCGCGGCGCCGAGCGCGAACAGGCGCGCCGGCGTCCAGTCCGGCGGGAAGGCGACGGGCAGCACGGGGACGTCGGCGCGCGGGCGGATGTCGCGCAGCGGTACCCAGATGCCATGGTCGAGGCCGCCGGCGTCGGCGTGCTCGACCTCGATGCCGTCCCATTGCAGCAACTGCTCGACGTGCGGCGCGAGGCAGGGCACGCCGGCGACGTCGTAGCGCAGCTCGTAGAGGGCGCGCGGGAAGCCGCCGAAGTCGTGCACGGCCTCGTGGCGCGCGGCGGCGAGCGTGACGGCGCCGCGCGCGAGCGTGTGCGCGGACAGCGCGACGATGGCCGCGGGCGCCGCGCCGCCGCCGGCGGCCCGGGCGTCGATCGCGCGCCCCAGGTCGCGCCAGAACGCGCCGGCGGGGCCGGATTCCAGCGCCGTCATCGGCGAGCCGTGCGAGAGGAAGACGGGGGCGTAGCGGGTGTCCATGCGTTCATTGAAGCACCGGGCCCGCGCGGCGCCGTTCGAAGCGATTGGCGATGGCGTTCAACCGCGTTGACGGGTCGCCGGCGGCATTGCACGGCCCGAATCGGCCGTTCCGCGCGCGGCGGCCTTCACGGCTTGGGTGTACCGTTGCGGCCATGACGAACGAGCGTGAAGCGACGACCCCCGTGAACCGGCCGCAGGCCTCCGTCTGGCGGCTGGCCGGCCGCCAGGTCTGGCGCGATCTGGTTGCCGGCGAGCTCAAGCTGCTGCTGTGGGCGGTGGTGCTGGCGGTGGGCGCGCTGACGGCGGTGGGCTTCTTCGCCGACCGCATGCGCGCCGGCCTCGTGCGCGACGCCGCGCAGCTGCTGGGCGGCGACGCCGTCGTGCTGGGCGACAAGCCGCTGGCGCCGGCGTTTGCGCAGGAGGCGCTGCGGCGCGGCTTCGTCGTCGGGCAGGCCGCCACGTTCCCCAGCATGGCGCGCGCCGGCGCGGCGCAGGGCGGAGCGGCCAAGCTGGCGGCGGTCAAGGCGGTCGATGCGGCCTATCCGCTGCGCGGCAGCATCGATGTCCGCTTCGGCGAGGCCGCGCCGGTGCGCTCGCTGCATCAGGCGCCGGCCGCGGGCACCGCCTGGATCGATCCGGCGCTGGCCAATGCGCTGTCGCTCAAGGTGGGCGACTCGCTCGAGCTGGGCGACACCACGCTGCGCATCGCCGCGCTGATCGCGATCGAGCCCGATCGCGGCGCGGGCTTCTCGGCGCTGGCGCCGCGCGTGCTGCGGCGCGACGTGGGAACGCCCAAGGCGGCCAGCCTCGGCGTCCTCGCGGGCGCGTTCCTGGGCTTCGCGGCGCTGATGGTGATCGCGGCGCGCGACGTCAAGCTGGGGCTCATC
>DATCRO010000883.1:0-2650 GCA_036569025.1 Burkholderiaceae bacterium | reverse complement strand
GCGGCGCGGGGCCGTCGGGGGTGTCGACGCCGCGGCGCGCGACGGCTCCGCTGGCGCTCGTCGCGCAGGCCGAGTCCTTGAGCGCGGCCACCGGCCACAGGTCGGCGGCGTCGAACGGCGAGCGCACGTGCACCGTTTCTTCCAGCGTGCCGAACACCCGCAGGTCGCCGCCCGCGTTGACGGCCCCGGTGCGCACGCCGGCGCGCCGCAGCTTGGCCACGGCGAGATCGACCGCGTAGCCCTTGGCGATGCCGCCGAAGTCCAGCCAGACCGGCGCGTGCACGCGCACGGCATGGCCCTCGAGCTCCAGCGCGTCCTCGAACGGCAGCGCCCCGGGCGGTGTGCCGTCCGCGGGGGCCGGCAGCCAGCCCTGTTCGACCGCGCGCGGCGCGCAGCCGGCGTCGAACGCGCCGCCGCTCGCGCGCGCCCAGCGTTGCGCACTGCGCAGCACGGCGGCGGTATGCGGATGGACGACGAGGCGCTCGCCGGCGCGGGCGCGCGCGATGCGGCGCAGGTCGCTGCCCGATTCGTGGAAGCTCATGAGCGCGTGCACCTGCGCGACCGCGTCGAACGCGGCGTCGGCGGCGACGTCGAACGCGGTGGCGCTGGCGCCCTGGGCGCGCACCTCCACCAGCGTGCCCAGCAGCGGGCGCGCCCGTTGGCGCATCACGTCGCGGCCGCCTTCATCGTCACGCGGCCTTGCCCGCGATCGGGTGCTTCGCCGCCCACGCGACGATGCGGTGCACGCCGTCGGTCACGTGCGTGCAGCTGAGCGTGGCGCCGCTGATGTTGGCGATGTCCGAGCCCACGTGGATCGGATCGGCCGCCGTCTTGCCGACGAACTGGTTGCGCCACGACGGCATGCGCACCTCGCCGCCATGGCCCTCCCGGTACGTGAGGATCTCGACCGAGACCACCTTGCCCGACGCGTCCAGCGCCACCGCGTAGTCGATCTGCTCGAACTTGCCGATGACCGAGTCCACGACCACGCGCCCCAGCACCGCGTCGCCCTGGCGCGCCTCGATCGTGCGCAGCGGCCCGTGCGGCGCACCGCCGGGCGCGGCCAGCGCGGCGGCATCGGCGGGCGCCAGCGTGACCAGCACCTCGCCGAACGCCGTCGCCGTCTTGAACGCGCGGTGCGCGACGTCGTCGGCGGTGGCGTAGGTGGCCGCGAACACGCTGGCCGGCACGGCGGCCGCAGCGAGCAGGGCGGCGCCGGTGAGCGAGGGAGACAGGAGCCAGCGGTGCGAGGTCATGGGGATCGGAAGATGCGCGGACTCGAATGATAGTGCGGACCGTTCTCATCTACCGGCAACCCGGCTGTCAGCGACCGCCGCCCTTCAGGTGCTCGCGCCGCAACGCCTGCTGCAGCGCCGCGATCGCCGCCTCGTCGCCATCGAGGAACACGCGGGCCTCGGGACGGCGCGTCTCGGGGAAGTGCACCTGCGTCCAGCGGCTCAACGAGGCGATCACCGGCAGCAGCGAGATGCCCAGGTCGGTGAGGCTGTAGATCGCCTTCTGCGCGTGGGCGGGGTCGTCGGCGCGCGTGACCAGGCCGCGTTCGACGAGCATCGCCAGCCGGTCGGCCAGCACGTTGCTCGACACGCCTTCCTCGGACTGCAGGAACTCGCGGAAGTGGCGCTTGCCCGCGAACATCATGTCGCGGATCACCAGCAAGGTCCAGCGGTCACCGACGATCTCGAGGCCCGTGCTGATCGGGCAGGTGGAGCGGGTGTCCTGGCGCATGGGCCGCATTCTAAAACCGCTTGCATTTGAAGATCGGTCTGCGTACGATGACTGCTCTCAAAACGAAACCAGTCAAGGAGACCGACCATGAGCTACCACCGCTACCAGGGCAGCTGCCACTGCCAGGCCGTGAAGTACGAGGCCTCGATCGACCTGGCCGACGGCAGCAACCGCTGCAACTGCTCGCTGTGCAGCAAGGCCCGGGCGTGGTTCACGTTCGTGCCGGGCGAACGCTTCCGCATCACGCAGGGCGAGGACGCGCTGTCGCACTACCGCTGGACGCCCGCCAGCAAGACGGAGCCCTTCCTCGACTACGCGTTCTGCTCGCGCTGCGGCATCCGCCTGTACGGCACCGGCGATGCGCCCCAGATGGGCGGGCGCTTCTACGCGGTCAACGTGCCCACGCTGGAAGGGGTCGACCGCGAGGCCCTGGTCGCGGCGCCGCTGCGCTTCGTCGATGGCGCGCACGACCGTTTCGACCGCGCGCCCGAAGACACGCGGCTGATGTGAGGCGTCAGGCCGCCGGCTTCGCGCGCCAGAAGACGTACGTGGCCGTGTAGCCGACGCGCTCGACCTGGTGCGCGTTCGCCGCCCCGCACGCGCTGGCGGGCGCGACGCCGCCCTCGGTGTCCAGGCGCTGGACGCTGGACGTGGCCGCCAGCAGGCCGGCCCCCTCGTGCGACTTGATCGTGAGCAGCAGCCACGGGATCGAGCCGCGCTCGGGCGACGGGGCGCTGGCCGCGACCTTGCCGACGATGGTGGCGCCGTCGCCGGACGCCCACGACGGCCCGCCGAAATGGCGGCCGACGACCGCGCCCTTGGCGTCGGTCAGCGTCGCCTCGGGACCCTTGAACTGCCAGGCCCAGGCGGCGGGCGCCTCGGCCGGCGCCGCGCATTCGTAGAC
>DATCRO010000882.1:0-4140 GCA_036569025.1 Burkholderiaceae bacterium | reverse complement strand
CCCCCGCCGCCACCGCCGTCGGCGGCGCCCCTGATCACGTCGCAGTCGTTCTACGCGGCCGTCCTGCAGGAGGGCACCGCGACCTTCACGGTGGCCGCCCAGAACGCCACCGGCTACGAGTGGCAGCAGAGCCCGGACGGCGCGACCTGGACGGACGTGTCCGGCGGCAACACGGCGACGCTGAACGTGGTCGAGCCCCTGTCGGCCAATGGCCTTCAATACCGGGTGATCGTGTCGGGCCCGGGCGGCCAGGTCACGAGTGTCCCGGCGCCCCTGAGCGTCTACCCGGTGATGGCCTTGCAGCCGATGTCCAGGGCCGCCTTCGACGGCGATGACGTCTCGTTCACCGGCGGCGCCACGTTCGACCTGGCCCACATCTCCCAGCAATGGCAGGAAAGCCGGGACGGGCAGACGTGGACCGACATCGCCGGCGCCACCTCGCAGATGCTGACCCTGCACGCCTTCGCGCTCACTGACAGCGGCCTGCAGGTGCGCGCGGTCGTCTCGGCGTTCGGCCACACCTACACGAGCAATGTCGCGACCCTGTCGGTCACGACGAATCCGAGCGACCCGGTGTTCGTGGCCCAGCCGGAGGACGCCACGGTGGCGGCTGGCGGCGACGTCCGCTTCTCGTCGTGGACCTCGGGTGGCGGCGCGATGCCGGCCTACCAGTGGCAATCGAGCACCGATCGCGGCGGGCAGTGGAATGCCATCCCCGGCGCCAACCTGCAGGTGCTGACGCTGTCCGGCGTCGCTGCCGCAAGCGACGGCGAACTGCTGCGACTGCAGGTCACGAGCAATGGCCGCGCGTTCCTCAGCCAGGCGGCGACCCTGCACGTGGGCGCCGCCGGCGCAGGCCGGCTCGACCTGCTCGCGGGCGCGCTGGGTGGGATCGGCGACCTCGACGGGACGGGCTCGGGCGCGTGGCTGCAAGGCCCGGGCATGCCGGGTTTCGATGCGCAGGGCAACCTGTTCGTCCTCGACAACCAGCGGTTCAAGCGGATCGATCCCAGCGGACGCGTGACCACCATCGCCGGACGCAACGACTCCGGAGGGCAGTCCGACGGCGCGGGCGGCACGGCCATGTTCTACGGCTTCTTCGGCAGCGGGACGGCCGTGGCCGCCAACGGCGACGCCTATGTGGCCGAAGCGGGCAATTGCAAGATCCGCAAGGTGACCGCGGACGGCACGGTGACCACGTTCGCCGGCACGTATGCCTGCGGCTCGGCGGACGGCACGGGCTCCGCGGCGAGCTTCAACCAGCCGCGCGGCCTGGCGATCGACGCGGCGGGCAACCTGTACGTCGCCGACACCGGCAACGACACGATCCGGCGCATCACGCCCGCGGGCGTGGTCACCACCCTCGCGGGCACGGCCGGCGTCGCGGGGAGCACGGACGGAGCGTCCGGCGTGGCGCTCCTGAATGCCCCATGGGGTATTACCGTCGACCCGCAGGGCCAGGTCGTGTCCTTCATCGATGGCGGCCACACGGTGCGCCAATGGACGGCGGCCGGGGGCGTCAAGACGCTGGCGGGCAGCGCGGGCACGAGCGGTGCCGCGGACGGCACGGGGGCCGCGGCCAGCTTCAAGTACCCGACCGGCCTGGCCACCGATTCGAACGGCACGCTCTACGTGGCCGACAGCGGCAACGACACGATCCGCAAGGTCACCCCGGCCGGCGTCGTCACCACGATCGCTGGCCTGGCGGGCGCCCAGGGCGCGATCGACGCGACGGGAGCGGCCGCCCGGTTCTCGAAGCTGACAGGCGTCGCGCTCGCGCCGGACGGCTCCCTGGCCGTGGTGGACGGCACCAGTGTGCGGCGCATCGGCACCGCCGGCAACGTCACCACGCTGGCGGGCAGCATCGAGCCGCAAGGCCAGGCCGACGGCGTCGGCCCGGGCGCGCGCTTCGACTTGCCGCGTTCGGTGATCGCCGACGCCAACGGCAATCTGATCGTGGGCGACGGCCACGGCCTGCAGCGGCGGGTCGCGCGCGACGGCACGACGAGCACGTTCAACACGGGCGGCTACGCCGACGGGATGGCGTTCGACCATTCGGGCAACCTGATCGTCGCCGACGGCAGCTTCGACTGCGTCGTGCGCCGCGTGAGTCCGCAGGGCAGCTTCATCCAGGTGGCTGGAAATTCGTCGAACTGCCAGGCCGTCGACGGCAACGGAACGCAGGCCGGATTCTCCCTTCCGCGCGGCGTGGCGGTCGGGCTCGATGGCGAGATCTACGTGATGGACCGCGGCCGGCTGCGGCGGATCGCGACCAACGGCGACGTGACGACGCTGACCTCCACCGACCCGAACGTGCGCTGCGGCAGCGATGGCGCGTTGTCGAGCGTCATCTTCTGCGGCGACGGCAGCATGGTCATCGACGAGGCCGGCAACCTGTTCATCGCCGACGCGCAGGCCGTGCGCCGCGTCGACGCGGTCACGCAGCAGGTCAGCACGATCGCAGGATCGAACTCCGGCGTCTGGGGCTCGGTGGACGGCAACGGCAGCGACGCCCGGTTCGGCTGGCTGCAGAGCATCACGCGCGACCCGACGGGCAACCTGTACGTCAGCGACTTCATCTTCCACAACGTGCGCCGCATCGATCCGGCGGGCAACGTGACGACGCTGGTCGGACGTGCCGGCGTTCCGGGCATCGTGCTGGGCACCGCGGCGGCGCTCGACTACCCGGAAGGCCTGGCGATGATGGACGCGACGCACCTGGCGATCCTGTCGATGGATGCGGTGCTCGTCTATACGCTGCCCGGCGGGACGCCCCTGGCGGCCACCGCGTCGCATCGCGGCCGGGCGACGCAGGCGGCGCGTCCGGCGGGAAAGTCCAGGGGCCATTGAGCAGGGCCGTGCGGGTGCGATGACCGCGGCCGCGCCACCTCCCCGGCAGGGCGGGCGCGGGCGAAAAAAAATGGTTGTTGCCCGCGAAGGCAACAACCATCCTGCAGGACCGGATCAGCGATCCGGCCGTCCTACGGCAACGCGCGCAGCGCCGGCGACACCGTGTTGGCGAACTGGTAGCCGGTGGCGGCGTCCCAGTTGATCGACCACGTCATCACGCCGCGGATGGCCGGATGGTTGGCCGGCGGCCTGAACGAGCCGCAGTTGCTGCCGTTGGCCAGGCACTGCAGCGCCGCGACGACGACCGACGGGCTGACGTAGCCGCTGCCCGCCGCGCTCGGCGAGGCCGGCAGGCCGATGCCGATCTCCGAGGCGGGCAGCGAGTTCAGCTGCGTGCAGGCCAGCGCGGTGATGAAGTTCTCCGTGCCCTGGCTGTAGACGCCGCCGTCGCAACCCAGCATCGAGCCGGAGTTGTAGTACTGCGTGTTCATCATCGTCATGTTCGCGCCGAGCATCGAGGCGAACGAGAAGTACGAACTCTGCGAGTTCTGCGTGTCCAGCGTCTGCGGCGCCGCCGTGACCAGCGCATTCGGCTTGAGGGCCTTGAGCTGGCTGATCGCCGACGCCATCGACGACGGGTTGATGCCGTTCTCCAGGTCGATGTCGATGCCGTCGAAACCGTAGTTCGTCAGGATGGACGCCGCGCTGCTGGCGAAGTTCGACGCGCTGGTCGAATCGCTGACCGAGATCGAGCCGTTCTGGCCGCCCACCGACAGCACCACCTTCTGGCCACGCGAATGCGCCGTGACGATGTCGGCCTTGAACTGCGCGTCGCTGTAGCCGGTCACCCCGGAGTCGATCGCGAAGCTGATCTGGCCCGGCACGCCGGTGGCGTTGGCGAAGGCCACCGCGATGACGTCGTAGGTGGTGGGGACCTGGGCGATCGTCAACACGGGCGCGCCGTTGTTGAAGTTCTGCCAGTAGCCCATCAGCACGTGCGCCGGCAGGCTGCCGTTGGACGGCGGCGGCGCCGGCGTCGGCGGCGGCGGGGTCGGGGTGGGCGGCGGCGGGGCCGGCGTGGGCGGCGGCGGGGCCGGCGTAGGTGGCGGCGGCGTGGTGCCGCTGCAGGTCGTGGTCACCGTCCAGGGCTGGCCGCTGCCGGCGGGGCCGTTGTGGGTCGCGGGGTCGTCGCCCTGCGTCCACCAGTTCGCCTTGTAGTTGACGCCGTTGCGGCTGACGGTGGCGCCGCCGTTGTAGGCGGTGCTCGCGTTCCACGGCGCACACGTCGAC
>DATCRO010000881.1:0-2070 GCA_036569025.1 Burkholderiaceae bacterium | reverse complement strand
CGCGTTGACCAGCCCCGCCACCCAGCCCGTCGCGCCGGCATCGATGCCCTCGACGATGATGTCGTCCACGCCAACCAGGATCGCCAGGCGCTCGCCCAGGCGATGGCGGATCGCGGCGATGCGGCGGATGTCGGCGCTCGACTCCTTGACGGCGACGAGGTTCGAGTGCGCGTGCGCGAGCTCCTCGATCTGCTCGGGCCTGAAGTCGGTGCGGTACGCGATCGGGTTGTTGTAGAGCATGCACGGCAGGTCGGTCGCCTGGATCACGGCGGCCACGTGCGCGCGCATCTCGCGCCAGTCGGTCGAGTAGACGTACGGCGGCAGCACCATCAGGCCCGCGCAGCCGATCTCGGCCGCGGCCTGCGCCAGGCCGCAGGCCTCGTCGGTGGACAGCGCCGCGATGCCGGCGACGAGCGGCACGCGGCCGCCCAGCGCCTTGGCCAGCGTGCGCAGCACGTCCAGCTTCTCGGGCACGGACAGCGTGGCCGCCTCGCCGAGCGAGCCGAGGGCGACGATGCCGGTGCAGCCGGCCTCGACCATCCACAGCGCGTGCGACGCCAGGAAGTCGTGGTCGACCTCGCCGTCGGCGGTGAAGGGGGTGGTGATGGCGGGCATCACGCCGTTCCAGGTCATGCTCATGTCGAATGCTCCTTGTGGGATGGGTTGTCGGGCAGCGCCAGGAGGCTGGCGAGCGGCGCCGGTGCGAGCGGCGCGCGTTGGGGAAGGCGGGGCCAGTGCAGCACGGCCGCCAGCGTGTCATGACACAGGCGGCCCTGGCAATGCCCCATGCCGCAGCGGGTGGCGAGCTTGGCGGCGCGCAGGTCGGGTTGCGCGCGCACGGCCGACCACGCCACGTCCTCGCAGCGGCAGACGAGCGTGTCGTCGTGCAGGCGCGCGGCCCAGTCGCGCGGCATCGGGAAGGTGGCGGCCACGGCCGCGGCGAAATCATGCTCGCGCGCCAGGCGAGCGGCGAGCGTGCGGGTGTCGGATGACCGGCCCTGCAGTTCCGCCGCCGCGATGGTGCCGGCGATCTCGCCCTGCAGCCGGGCCGCCTGCACGCCTGCGACGCCGGAGCACTCGCCGGCCGCGAACACGCCGGCGACGCTGCCGCGCTGCACGCCGTCCACGGCGATCGCCGCGGCGCCGAAACGCGGCGCGAGGGTGCAGCCGAGCGCCTGCGCGAGTTCGGTCTGCGGCACCAGGCCCCAGCCGGCGGCGACCGCATCACAGGCGATCGTGCGCGTTCGACCGCCCTCGCCTTCCAGCACGACGCGCTCCACGTGCCCGTCGCCCTCGATCGCGACGATGCGCGTGCCGCGAAGCATCGTCACGCCGCGCAGCGCCGCGCCGAGCTTCAGTGCCTGCCAGGCCTTGCGCGGATGGCGCACGAGCGTGCCCGCGAAGCGCGCGAGCGCGGGCGTGCCGGCCTCTTCCGCGATGGCCACGACCTGCGCCCGCTCCGCGCGCAGCGTGGCCGCCGCAGCGAGGAGCAGCGGCCCGGTGCCGGCGACCAGCACGCGACGCCCCGCGATCGGCCAGCCGCCCTTGACGAGCGCCTGCAGGCCGCCCGCGCCGAACACGCCGGGCAAGGTCCAGCCCGGCAATGGCAGCAGCCGCTCGCGCGCGCCGGTCGCCAGGATCAAGCGCTGCCAACGCACGCGACACGCGCCCTGCGGGCCGTCGACCAGCAAGGTGCGATCGGGCAGCACCATCGTCACGCGCGCCCCGGCGAGCACCCGCGCGCCCGCCGCCGAGAGACGCGCGAGCGCGTCCGCCACCGGCGCCGCGGCCACGCCCTGGCGCGCGCGCCAGATCTGCCCGCCGGCCTGCGGCGCCGCGTCCAGCAGCAGCACGTCGCAGCCGGCGGCCGCGGCCGCACGCGCCGCCGCCAGGCCCGCGGGGCCGGCGCCGATGACGAGCACCTGGGCGTGCAGCGCGTTGTCCGACTCAGCCATCGGTCAGGATCTCCATGCCCGGGGCACAGGCCGTCTGGCAGCCCAGCCGATGCGCGCGACCGTCGACCGTGACGCGGCACTCGCCGCACACGCCCATGCCGCACACCGGCTGGCG
>DATCRO010000880.1:0-4351 GCA_036569025.1 Burkholderiaceae bacterium | reverse complement strand
GAGGCGGTCGGCGTCGAACAGCGAGGGGTCGCTCTCGATGAAGTCCAGGATGGGCGCGAGCGCGGGAGTCGGATCCTCCCCGCCGGCGGCCAGCGTCTCGAACTGCGATTCGATCCGGGCGACGTGCGCACGGTTGTCGTGGAAGATCGCCTGGCCCACCTCGTCGGCGGCCGCGCGCTGCACGTCGGTCTGCCTCTTCTCGTCGGCGAACAGCACGATGATCTGGCGGTGCGCGGCCAGCACGTCCTTGAGCTCCGCGACGACTGCGCTGGCCGCAGGGCGCGGCCCGCTCGCGGCGGCCGGGACCGGGGACGTCTCCGTCGCGGGCTTCCTGTGGCAGCCCGCCAGGGCGAGGCAGGCGACGGCGGCGGCGGCCGGGACGAGGACGTGGAGGCGAAGGCGCATCGGCTCGGCGCGCGGCGGCGAGTGTGGAATCGGTCGCGATGATACGTGACCCTTCCTGCGCCCTGCGCGGTCGGCAACGTCCGTGGTCGCCCGCCTCGGCCTGCGCCATGTGCGATATCGTTGCGTTCCTCGCCATCTCGCATCGCTGATGCACGGAGAACGCCATGCCCGAACGCCGCACAGTCCCCGCGACCGGGAGCCGGCCATGAGCGAGGACCTCGTCCTCGTCACCGGTGGTTCGGGCTTCATCGCCACGCACTGCATCGTGCAACTGCTCGCCGCCGGCCACCGCGTGCGCACCACGGTGCGCTCGCTCGAGCGCGAGCCCCAGGTGCGCGCCATGCTGCGATCGGCGGGCGCCGACGCCGGCGACCGGCTCGCGTTCGCCGCCGCCGACCTCACCGGCGACGCCGGCTGGGACGAGGCCGCCGCCGGCTGCGACCGCGTGCTTCACGTGGCCTCGCCGTTCCCCGTCAACGTCCCCAGGCACGAGGACGAGCTGATCGTGCCCGCGCGCGAGGGCGCGCTGCGCGTGCTGCGCGCGTCCCGCGGCGCGGGCGTGAGGCGCGTCGTGCTGACGTCGTCGTTCGCGGCGGTCGGCTACGGCCACCCGGAGGTGGACCGGGCGTTCGACGAGAGCGACTGGACCAACCTGGACGGCGACGGCCTGACGGCCTACGTCAAGTCCAAGACGCTCGCCGAGCGCGCCGCCTGGAGCTTCATGGGCCGCGAGGGCGGCGACATGGAACTGGCCGTCGTCAATCCGGTGGGCGTCTTCGGCCCGGCGCTCGGTGCCGACTTCTCCACATCCATCGAGATCATCAAGCGCATGCTGGACGGCGCGCTGCCCGGGCTGCCGCGCATCACCTTCGGCGCCGTGGACGTGCGCGACGTCGCCGACCTGCACCTGCGGGCGATGACGCATCCCGAGGCCGCCGGCGAGCGCTTCCTGGCGGTGGCCGGCGACTTCCTGTCGCTGCGCGACATGGCGCTCGTGCTGCGCGAGCGCATGGGCGACGCGGCGCGCCGCGTGCCCGCGCGCGAACTGCCCGACTGGCTGCTGCGCATCGTGGCGCTGGTCGACAAGTCCGTCGCCCAGATCGTGCCCGAGCTGGGCAAGCACAAGAACGCGACCAGCGAGAAGGCGCGCCGCGTGCTGGGCTGGACGCCGCGCACGGCCGACGAGGCCATCGTCGCGACGGCCGAGAGCCTCGTGCGCCTGGGGCTCGTCAGGCGATGAGGCTGGCGATCGACATCGCGTTCGCCACTGCGGTCTCGGCGGCGGTGCTGTACGCGGGATGGCACTGGTACGGCCCGTTCGGCCTGGTGTTCGGCGCGCCGATCCTGGCGATCTTCGGACGGCCGCTGGTGGAGATCCTGGGCTCGATGCCGCGACGCGTGCGGTACCTGGCGTTGCGTCGCCATGGCGGGCGCTACTACGAGTTCCGCGGCCGCGCCATGGACATCCACGTCGACGCGGACGGGCGCTGCTGGGTCGCCACGGCCGACGTGCGCAAGATCACCGCGCTGCCGGCCGAGCCCGTGCTGCTGCGCCTGGTGCCGGGGCAGGTGCGCGAACTGGGCGATCCGGTCGCGTGGCGCCTGTCGACCGAAGGGGCGGCGCAGGTGCTGGGCAAGTCGACGGACGCCCAGGTCGCGAAGTTCCTGACCTGGCTGGAGCGCGAGGTGGCGCTGCCGGCACGCAACCGGCGCGAGCGCCGGATGTAGGGCGCCCTTGCGTCAGGCGTGCGCCTCGCCGTGGGCGCGCATGCGCCGGCGCGTCCACGCCGAGGCGGCGAACACCACGAGGCCGCCGAAGGCCAGCAGCACGCCCACCGGGCCCGTCGACGTCCAGCCGAGGCCGGCCGCGATGGCGGCGCCGCCGAGCCACGCGCCCAGCGCGTTGGCGATGTTGAACGCCGAGTGGTTCAGCGCCGCGGCCAGCGTCTGCGCGTCGCCGGCGGTGTCCATCAGCCGGATCTGCAGCGCCGGGCCGAGGGCGACGACGGTGCCGAGCAGGAAGACGTTGATGCAGATGGCCACCGTGTACGGCGCCGTGAACGGGATGGCGCCCAGCACCAGTGCGCTCCACACGAGCAGTCCGCCGATGGTGGGCATCAGTGCCTTGTCGGCCAGGCGCGCGCCGACCAGGTTGCCGCCGACCATGCCCGCGCCGAACAGCGCCAGCACCAGCGGCACGCCGTCCAGCGGCAGCCCGGTGACCTCGGTCAGCAGCGGCTTGACGTAGCTGAAGACGGCGAACATGCCGCCGAAGCCGATCGCGGCGATGCCCAGCGTGAGCCAGACCTGCGTGCGCGCCAGCGCCCCGAGTTCGCGCAACGGGCTCGCGCCGTGCGGGGCGGGGTCGTCGGGCACGCCGCGGCGGATCAGCACGATGGCCAGCACTGCGATGGCGCCCACGAGCACGAACGCGGCGCGCCAGCCCAGGTGCTGGCCCAGCCACGCGGCCAGCGGCACGCCGGCGAGGGTGGCGCTGGTCAGGCCCGACATCACGAGGCCGACCGCGCTCGCGCGCCGGCCGGGCGGGGCGAGCGACGCTGCCATCAAGGCCGCGACGCCGAAGTAGGTGCCGTGCGGCAGGCCGGCAAGCAGCCGCATCAGGTTCATCGACAGGTAGCCGGGCGCCAGCGCGCTGGCGAAGTTGCCGGCCGCGAACAGCGCCATCAGCGCGATCAGCAGCGCGCGCCGCGGCCAGCTGGCGGCCAGCACGGCCAGCACCGGCGCGCCGACCACCACGCCCAGCGCATACGCCGTGATGACGTGGCCGGCCTGCGGGATGGTGACGCCCAGGTCGCGCGCGACCTCGGGCAGCAGGCCCATGATCACGAATTCACCGGTGCCGATCGCGAAGCTGCCCACGCCGAGGGCCCACACGGCGGGCCAGAAGTGGCGCTCGCGGTCGGTCGTGGCACGGACGGGGACGGCGGAATCGAGGACGGGCGAGGCGGAACTCATCGGCTGGGCGGCTGGCGCGGAAGCGGTTCCATCATTGTGTTGCATTGCAGCAAGGCTTGCTCGCGCCGGGCTTCCCGGTCGGCATCCGCCGGTTCGCGATGTGAACCGCCGCGCGGCGGCACGTGGCTTGCCGACTCCGGCGGTCCGCCGTCCGACCAGGGAGCCCCGCCATGACCGCCGATCCGCACTGCGACCTGGGCACGCGCCCCGCCCCGAATGCCCGCAAGGCGGGCGACCGGGTGCCCGACGTCACGTTCAGGCTGCGCCGCGGCGCCGACTGGGAGGAGACAAGCACCGCCAGGATCTTCGGCGGCCGCAACGTGATCGTGTTCGCGCTGCCCGGCGCGTTCACGCCGACGTGCTCGACGGTGCACCTGCCGCGCTACGAGGAACTGGCGCCGGAATTCGAGAAGCGGGGCATCGACGAGATCGTCTGCGTCGCCGTCAACGACCCGTTCGTCATGCAGCAGTGGGGCCTCGAGGAGGCGGCGAGCAAGGTGCACCTGCTGCCCGACGGCAACGCGGCGTTCACGCGCGGCATGGGCATGCTCGTGGACAAGAGCGACCTGAACTTCGGCGCGCGCTCGTGGCGCTACTCGATGCTGGTGCGCGACGGCGTCATCGAGAAGCTGTTCGTGGAGCCGGACAAGCCGGGCGACCCGTTCGAGGTGTCCGACGCCGACACGATGCTGCGCCACCTCGATCCGTCGGCGACGCTGCCCGACGAGGTGGCGATCTTCAGCCGCGAGGGCTGCCCGTTCTGCGCGCGCACCAGGTCGGCGCTGCAGGAGGCGGGCATCGCCTTCACCGACATCTGCCTGCCGCCGCTGCAGCGGTCGCGCGCGTTGCGGGCGATCGCCGGGGCGCAGACGGTGCCGCAGGTGTTCGTCAACGGGCGCCTGGTTGGCGATTCGGAGGCGACCTTGCAGTGGCTCGCGACCCGCAGCCGGCAAGGCGGGCACGGGTAGGG
>DATCRO010000879.1:0-14348 GCA_036569025.1 Burkholderiaceae bacterium | reverse complement strand
CGAGGATCTCGCGCAGCTGTACTTCGACCGCCACGGCATCGAGACGGTGAGCCTGCGCATCGGCTCGTCGTTCGCCAGGCCGCGCGACCGCCGCATGCTGCACACGTGGCTGAGCTTCGACGACCTGGAGCGCCTCGTGCTCGCTTCGCTCGCCGCAAGAAACGTCGGCCACAGCATCATCTGCGGTGTCAGCGCCAACCCGCACGTGTGGTGGGACAACACGCCCGCCGCGCACATCGGCTACGTCCCGCGCGACAGCTCGGCGCCGTTCGTCGACGAGATCGAACGCGCGACGCCGCCCGGCGACCCGGCGGACCCCGCCGTCATCTACCAGGGCGGCGCGTTCGTGAAGCAGGGGCCCGGCAAGTGACCCATCCCCGCGTCGAACGCGTGCGCCCGGGCCATCGCGACCGCGTGGGCGAGAGCCCGCTGTGGGACCCCGCCGCCAGCGCGCTGTGGTGGGTCGACATCGAGGCCTGCGCGATCCGCAGGCTGCGCCCGGCCGACGACACGCTGCAGTCATGGACCTTGCCCGAGCGCGTCGCCTGCCTCGCGCCGCACTCGGACGGCGGGCTCGTCGCGGGGCTGGAGACCTGCATCGCGCACGTCACGCCGCACGCCGACGGCCGCGCCGGCATCGTCGCGCTCGCGAACGCGCGCCACGCGCGTGAGGGCATGCGCTTCAACGATGGCCGCTGCGACCGCGCCGGCCGCTTCTGGGTCGGCAGCATGGTGCGCGACATGGGCGCCGACATCGCCGCCGGCCGCCTGGCGCGGCTCGACGCGGGCGGCCTGAACGAACTGCCCATCGACGCGATGTACACCCCCAACGGCCTCGCGTTCGACCCGGACGGCCGCGGCGTGTGGTGGAGCGACAGCCACCCGCTGTCGCAGCGCATCTGGCACGCGCCGCTGCACGATGACGGCAGCGTCGGTAGGCCGCGGCTCGTGCTGGACATGCGCGCCCTGCCCGGCCGCCCCGACGGCGCGGCGGTCGACGTCGACGGCGCCTACTGGATCTGCGCCAACGACGGCGGTCGCATCCTGCGCCTGCTGCCCGATGGCCGCATCGACCGCGAGGTCGCGCTGCCGGTCAGCAAGCCCTCGATGTGCAGCTTCGGCGGCGACGCGCTCGACACGCTCTACGTCACCACGATCCAGCCCGCGACGCCGCAGGGCGACGACCTCTTGCTGGCCGGCGAGGTGTTCGCGCTGCGGCCCGGCACGCAAGGGATCGCCGAGATGCCTTTCCGCCCGCGCTGAACGCGCCGGCATGGCCTCGACACAAGACGACAACCGGAGACAGACATGACCCGACGCAAGACCTTCCCGATCCGCACGCTGGCGCTGGCCGCGGCAGCCGTGCTCGCCTGCGCGGCCGCGCACGCGCGCGAGTTCCGCTCGGCCGACATCCACGTCAAGGACTACCCCACCACGCTGGCCGTCAAGTACATGGGCGACCAGCTCGCGAAGAACACCGGCGGCAAGGACAAGATCAAGGTCTTCGCCGACGGCGCGCTCGGCTCCGAGAAGGACACCGTCGAACAGGTCAAGATCGGCGCGCTGGACATGGTGCGCGTCAACAGCGCGGCCTTCCACGGCATCGTGCCCGAGTCGATGATCCCGTCGCTGCCCTTCCTGTTCCGCGACATCGACCACTTCCGCAAGACGATGTACGGCCCGCAGGGCGACAAGGTGCTGGCCGCGTTCGAGAAGGCCGGCTTCATCGGCCTGGCGCTGTACGAGAGCGGCGCGCGCTCGTTCTACGCGAAGAAGCCGATCCGCACCGTGGCCGACATGAAAGGCATGAAGGTGCGCGTGCAGCCGTCCGACCTGTGGGTGAACCTGATCACGCAGCTGGGCGCGTCGCCCACGCCGATGCCCTTCGCCGAGGTCTACACGGGCCTGAAGACGGGCCTGCTGGACGCCGCCGAGAACAACATCCCGTCCTATGACGAGATGAAGCACTACGAGTCGGCGCCGGTGTTCTCGGAGACGCAGCACGTGATGTCGCCCGAGGTGCTGGTGTTTTCCAAGAAGGTCTGGGACACGCTGGGCCCCGACGAGCAGGCCGCGATCCGCAAGGCCGCCAAGGAATCGGTGCCCTACTACCAGCAGCTGTGGACGGCCAAGGAGACCGCCGCGCGCGCCTCGGTGCTCAAGGCCGGCGCCAAGATCATCCCGGCCTCCGAGATCGACCGCAAGAGCTTCGTGGACGCGGAAAAGCCCGTGTGGGACAAGTACATGTCGACGCCGGAGATCCGCAACGTGGTGCAGGAAATCGTCAACACCAAGTGACGCCCGAGGTTTGCAGATGACCTGGCTCGCCCGCCTCAACGCCCGCCTGTCCGCCGTCGTGCTGGTGCTCGCGCGCCTGTGCCTGGCCGGGCTGGGCCTGGTCGTGCTGTACGGCGTGGTGATGCGCTACGTGTTCAACGACGAGCCGCCGTACGTGGAGCAGCTGGCGCTGCTGCTGGTGATCTCGGTGTCGATGTTCGGCGCGGCCTGCGTCGCGCACGACGCCGGTCACATCGGCCTGGACTCCGTCGTCAACCGGTTGCCGCCGGCCGTGCGCCACACGATCGCGCGGCTGGTGGCGCTGTCCACGCTCGTGTTCTCCGTCGTGATCCTGTACGGCGCGTGGGAGATGGCCCGGTCCACCCACGACAACCTGATCCCGACGCTGGGCATCTCCGAAGCGTGGCGCTACCTGCCGCTGATCATCGCCGGTGCGCTGATCGCGCTGTTCTCCATCGACCGCCTGCTGCGACGCATGGCGGCCGACGACCACGAGTGACCCGCTTCCCATGGCCCTGACGCTGCTCTGTTCCACGTTCGTCGTCCTGCTTCTGCTGGGCGTGCCGGTGGCCTTCGCCATCGGCCTGTCGTGCCTGGCCGCGTTCTTCGCCGAGGGCCTGCCCATCGCCACCGCGGTGCAGATGATGGTCTCGGGCATGAACGTGTTCTCGTTCCTCGCGATCCCGTTCTTCATCTTCTCGGGGGAGCTGATGCTGCACGGGGGCATCGCCGACAAGATCATGAACTTCGCGCGCAGCCTCACCGGCCACGTGCGTGGCGGCCTCGGGCTGGCCAACGTGCTGGCGTCGACGCTGTTCGGCGGCGTGTCCGGCTCGCCGGTGGCCGATACCTCGGCCATGGGCGGCGTCATGATCCCGCTGATGAAGCGCGAGGGCTACGGCGCGGACTACGCCGTCAACGTCACCACGCACGCGTCGCTGGCCGGCGCGCTGATGCCAACGTCGCACAACATGATCATCTACGCGTTCGCCGCGCAGGCGGCCGCGGGCGAGATCGCGGGGCACACGATCAAGGGCGTGTCGATCGGCGACCTGATGTTCGCGGGGCTCGTGCCCGTCTTCTGGATCATGGTGTGCATGCTGGTGGCCGCGTACTGGCAGGCCGTGCGCTGCGGCTATCCCAAGCGCGAGGACGGCAGCTCGATGATCCGCATGTTCCCCGGCTGGGGCACCGTCGCGCGCACCGGCATCGCCTCGCTGCCGGGCCTGGCCATCATCGCGATCATCCTGGCCTGCGTGATGGGCGGCGTGACCACCGCCACCGAGGCCGCGGCCATCGCGGTGGCCTACTCGCTGCTGCTGACCACCGTCGTCTACCGCAGCATCACGCGCGAGAAGCTGTGGCACGCGCTGGGCAAGGCGGCGCGCACCACGGGCGTGATCCTGCTGCTGATCGGCGTGTCCAACATGCTGCGCTGGCAGATGGCCTACCTCGAGATCCCCGAGAGCATCTCGTCGGCGCTGCTGGGCGCCACGCAACAGCCCTGGCTGATGCTGCTGTACATCAACATCATCCAGATCGTGCTGGGCATGTTCCTGGACATGGCCGCGCACATCCTGATCACCACGCCGCTGTTCCTGCCGCTGGCCATCCAGATGGGCGTCGGCCCGGTGCAGTTCGGGATGATGCTGCTGCTCAATTGCGCCCTGGGCCTGGTGCACCCGCCGGTGGGCACCGTGCAGTTCGTGGGCTGCGCGATCGGCGAGATCTCGATGGGTCAGGCGACGCGCACGGCCTGGCCGTACTACCTGGCGATCTGGGTGGCGATCAACCTGGTGACCTACGTGCCCCACTTCTCGACGTGGCTGCCCGGCGCGATCACGGGGCATGCGGTGTTCTGAACGCTGCGAGTCCGCCAGGCCCGTCATTCTGCGCGTAGCGAAGCGTGGTCGCGGAATCCACGGCGGCCGGGCACGACCTTGCGGCGAAGCGGCTGGCCGCGGTGGATCCTGCGACTGCGCGCAGGATGACAGTCTCTCTACGGGCGGCCTCTCACGCGCGACGCGTCACGCCCGCGCCTGCACCAGCGACCCGGCGGCCGTCGCCGCGACCGCGCGTCCCAGCCGTTCCAGCGACGGCACCGGCAGCCGGGCCGACTGCCAGTACAGCGCAACGTCGATGGGCAGCCCCGGCACCAGTTCGACGAGCCGGCCCTCGGCGATGTGCCCGCGCACCAGGCATTCCGGGTTCATGACCCAGCCGACGCCCGCGAGCGCCGCGTCGATGCCGCCGTGCGTCGACGGCACGCGGTGCGCCGCCAGCGGCACGTCGCGCCGCAGCAGCCGCCGCACCCACAGCGCCTGCAGCTCGTCCTTGCCGTCGAACTTCAGGCTGGGCGCGCGCGCGATCGACTCGGCATCCACGCCATCCGCGAAATGGCGCGCGACGAAGTCCGGGCTGGCGGTGGCGAGGTAGCGCAGCGCGCCCAGCCGCCGGCTGCGGCAGCCCTGCACGGGGCTCGCGATGGACGTGACCGCGCCCAGCACGCGGCCGCGGCGCAGCCAGTCGGCGGTGTGGTCCTCGTTGTCGACCGCCAGCTCCAGCAGCGTCGGATCCTCCCGGCCGAAGCGCGCCATCGCCGCGACGAACCAGGTGCCCAGCGAATCGGCGTTGACGGCGATGCGCAGCGACGCCGGCCCGGGCGCCAGGCCGGCCTGCGCGAGCTCGGGCAGGTCGCGGTGCAGTTCGGCCTCCAGCGCGCCCATCAGCTCGGCGTGGCGGCACAGGCGCGCGCCGATGTCGGTGGCCGTGCAGGGCTGGCCGCGCACGACCAGCACCGAGCCGAGGCGCTCCTCGATCAGCTTGACGCGCTGCGAGACCGCCGACGGCGTCACCTTCAGCGCGCGCGCGGCCGCCTCGAAGCTGCCTTCGCGCACGACCGCCGCGACGGCCTGGATCAGGTGGTGGTCGATCATCCTTCGATTAAGCGATGCCGATGCCGATTCAGCAATGCTAACTTGCCGCGGCCGCCCGCGCCTGCCGACACTGGCGCCATGGACACGCAACTCCTCGCCTGGCTGGCCGGTCTCTCGCTCGGCGCATCGCTCGTCGTCGCCGTCGGCGCCCAGAACACCTTCGTGCTGCAGCAGGGGCTGCGGCGCGAGCATGTCGGCGCCGTCGTCGCCGTGTGCCTGGGGCTGGACGCGATCCTGATGACGCTGGGCGTCAACGGCGTCGCGGCGGCGCTCGGATCGCATCCCGCGCTGCTCGCCGCCATGGCCTGGGCCGGCGCGGCGTTCCTGCTCTGGTACGCGTGGCAGGCGGCGCGGCGAGCGGTGTCCGGCCAGGCGCTGGCCACGCACGCGGGCGGCACGGCCAAGGCGCTGCGGGTGGTGGTGCTGCAGGCGCTGGCCTGCACGCTGCTCAATCCGCACGTCTACCTGGACACCCTGCTCCTGGTCGGCGCCGTCGGCGCTCAGCAGGCGCCGGCGCTGCGGCCCGCGTTCATCGCCGGCTGCGTCAGCGCCAGCGCCGTCTGGTTCATCGGCCTGGGCTTGGGCGCGCGCCTGCTCGCGCCCGTGTTCGCGCGCCCGGTCGCCTGGCGCTGGCTGGACGGCGGGGTCGCCGTCACGATGGGCCTGCTGGGCCTGCGCCTGGCGGCCGGCGTGCTGCGGGCCTGACGGGCGGGCCGCGCCGGGGCGCGCGGCTCAAGATCGCCCGCGCTGGGCCGACAAACCTGTCACCGGCCTGTCCAAAGGCCGGTTTCGGCTAACGAAACGTTACCACCGAGTGTGTTCACTGACAGCATCGAGGGGTTGACAGCCTCACAATGCGCGGGCACATGCGGCAACTCGGCCGTAATGCGACGGTTCCACACGCGAAGGCGCACGACGCCTGGGAAGTCATGCCTGTTGTAGCAGTCATCAATCGCAAGGGCGGAAGCGGCAAGAGCACACTGGCGACGCAGGTGGCGGGTTGTCTCGCCAACCGCGGCCTGCAGGTGATGCTGGGCGACGTCGACCGTCAGCAATCCTCGCTCGCCTGGCTGCGCCGCCGCGCCGCCCAGCCGCTGGCCAAGAACGCCGCCATCGTCGGCTGGGCCTTCGGCGCCAAGAGCGTCCTGCGACCGCCCGCGGGCATCACGCACGTGGTGCTCGACACCCCGGGCGGCCTGTGCGGCTACGACCTCGCCCGCGTCGTGATGAGCGCCGACGCCATCCTGATCCCGGTCGGCGACTCCATCTTCGATCGCGAATCGGCGCTCGAGTGCCATGCCGAACTGATGACGCTCCCGCGCGTGGCCAGCGGCCGCTGCAAGGTGGGCATCGTCGGCATGCGCCTGGACGCCCGCACCAAGCCCGCGCCGCGCATGGCCGCCTGGGCCACCGAGCACGCCCTGCCCTACGTCGGCTCGGTGCGCGAGTCGCAGCTGTACCCGCGCGGCGCCGAGAGCGGCCTGACCATCTTCGACGCCGAAGCCGGCAAGGTGCAGAACGACCTGGCCCAGTGGAAGCCCGTCATGGACTGGGTCGAGGCCGCCTGGCTCGCCGCCGAGAAGATGGAGGCCACGGCCAAGACGGCGGTGCCGGTGTCGGCGCCGTCGATCGCCCCGACCGCCCCCGCCGCCGCCTCGCGCCGCCGCACCCTCGTGCGCGCGCCGCTGCCGGTGCCCACCGCGCCCGCCTCGGAGTTCCGCGCCAGCCGCGAGATCGTCCGCCCCACGCCGCGCGCCCAGCGTTTCGGCTGGCTGTTCACGGTGTTCCGCGCCTGGGCCTGACCGGGCCCGTCGCACCCGGCCGCGCGCCGGCCGCCCTTGGCTGCCCGGTCCGCCGGCTCCCGCCGGAGCATGGCGGCGCCCGCTGACGCGGACCGCACCTCGGCCCGCATCCCGCCGTCAACCCCGAATGACACGGCGCCCGGTGCGCCGAACCCGCCCAATCGCCCGTGCCGTTGCGCTAGTATTTGGCAATCAGGGAGACGCTGCGGGCGGCGTTCGCGAACGTCCGCACACGGGGGCAATCGGCCTCGAACAGGGGCCGGGGGAGACCAGCATGAAGGGCTTGCTCCTGGCAGGGGCCTTGGCCTGCGCATCGGCGGCCGCGACGGTGACGTCGCCCGAGACGGCGACTCCGGGCGCGGCCGCGGCGTCGCTGGCCGAGGCGCGCCGCATCGTCGACGCCGCGGCGCAGCCGGCGGCGGCATGGACGGGCCCGCGCACCGGGCCGCCGGCGGCGACCGGCAAGCAGATCGCGGTCGTCAACGAGGACCTGCGCAACGGCGGCATCCTGAGCGTCAACGAAGGCGTGCTGGAAGCGGCCCGGGTCGTCGGCTGGAAGGTCAAGGTGTACGACTCCGGCGGCACGCCCGAGGGCCGCCGCAAGATGCTGGCCGAGGCCCTGGCCAGCCAACCCGACGGCCTGGTCATCGTGGGCGGCGACGCGCACGCTCTCAAGCCCTGGCTGCAGCCCTTCGCGGACCACCACATCCCGGTCGTGGGCTGGCACGTGGCCGCCAGGGCGGGGCCGGTGCCCGGCACGCCGGTGGCCATGAACGTGTCGACCGATCCGCTGGACGTCGCCCGCGTCACCGCGCTGGCGGCGATCGTGCAATCGGGCGGCCAGGCCGGCGTCGTCATCTTCACCGACTCGAGCTTCGAGCTGCCCAAGGCCAAGGCCGACGCGATGGCCGCCGTGGTGCGGGCCTGCGCCGGCTGCAAGCTGCTGGAGGTGCAGGACATCCCCATCTCGCGCAACGCGGAGCTGATGCCGGCTGCCACCAGCGCGCTGCTGGCGCGCCACGGCCGGCGCTGGACGCACGCGCTGGCGATCAATGACATCTACTTCGACTACGCCGCCCCGGTGCTGACGCAGGCCGGCGTGCCCAACAACGGGCTGAGCATGCTGTCGGCCGGCGACGGCAGCGAGTCCGCCTTCCTGCGCATCCGCGCCGGCACGTTCCAGACGGCCACGGTCGCCGAGCCGCTGAACCTGCACGGCTGGCAGCTGGTCGACGAGATGAACCGGCTGTTCGCCGGCGAGCGCGTCACGGGCTATGTGTACCCGGTGCACCTGGTGACGGCCGGCAACATCACGGCCGACGGCGGCGACCGCCTGCACTTCGACCCCGCCAACGGCTACCGCGACATCTACCGCCGCATCTGGAAGCGTCCATGAAACTGCCCTTCCCGCAGTCTCTGGCGGCGCAGTTCGCGCTGGTCGTGTCGTGCCTCGTGGCGCTCGTGGGCGTGGTGGGGGCGACGACGATCTGGTCGCTGGCCGGCTCGGCGCAGGCCATCCGCGTGCTGGCCGAACAGCGGCTCGCGCGGCTGCAGGAGGCGCAGGACCTGCTGCAGCACACCGTGGCCATCGAGCGCATGGCGCTGCGGTTGTCGGCGATCGACAGCGTGGACGACCTGCGCGACACCCACCGCCAGGTCGTCGACCACCTGTCGGCGTTCGACCACCTCGTCGACAGCCTGGCCGCGGCGCACGGCGGCGACGACACCGACGTGCTGGCCCTGCACCGCGCCAGCCAGCGCTTCCGCAACACCGTCAACATCGCCGCGCAGATGCGCGAGACGGTGCTGGCCGCGGCGAGCCGGGCCGCGGCGGCCGCGAGCGCGAGCAAGTCGCTCGCCGACCTCGACGACGACCTGCGGCTGCAGGCCGACGCGCTGGCCGTGGCCGCGCGCCAGCAGTCGGACTGGTTCACGCGCGACTACCGCGGCGCGGTGCAGCAGCTCGTCGACGAGTCGGGCCGCACGCAGCGCTGGATCATCGCGGAGGTGGTGGCCAGCCTGCTGCTGTCGTGGCTGATCGTGCGCCAGCTGCTCGGACGCCGGCTGGTGGCGCGACTGCGCGAGGTGAGCCGCTCGCTGCGCCATGGCCTGGGCGACGACGCGCCGCGCGAGGTGCCGGTGCACGGGCGCGACGAGATCGCCGACATGGCGCGCGCCGTCGAGCAGTTCCTCGAGCATCGCCGCCAGCGCCGCCAGGCCGAGGACGCGCTGCAGCAGCTCAACGCCGACCTCGAGGAGCGCGTCGCACTGCGCACGGCCGAACTCAGCACGGCGCTGGACGACCGCACGCGCGAGGTCGCCGAACGCCAGCACGCCGAGGAGGCGCTGCGCGCCAGCGAGCGCTTCCTCGACAGCATCGTCGAGAACATCCCCGACACGGTCTTCGTCAAGGATGCGGCCAACCTGCGTTTCGTCCGCTTGAACCGCGCCGGCGAGCTGCTGCTGGGCTACGGGCGCAACGAGCTGATCGGCCGCAACGTGGAGGACCTGTTTCCGCCGCACGAGGCCGCCTTCTTCACGCAGAAGGATCGCGCGGTGCTCGAGTCGCGCACGCTGGTCGACATCCCCGAGGAGGAGGTGCTGACGCGGCACGGCATGCGCCTCGTGCACACGATGAAGATCCCCATCCTCGACGAGCGCGGCGAGCCGGCATTCCTGCTGGGCATCTCGCGCGACATCACCGAGCAGAAGAAGGTCGACGACGAGCTGCGCCGGCACCGCGAGCACCTCGAGGACATGATCCACGAGCGCACCGGCGAGCTGCGTGTCGCCAAGGAGGCGGCCGACGCGGCCAGCCAGGCCAAGAGCGACTTCCTGGCCAACATGAGCCACGAGATCCGCACGCCGATGAACGCGATCCTGGGCATGGCCTACCTCGCGCTGCAGAGCGGACTGAACCCGGAGCAGTTCAACTACGTGCAGAAGGTGCACGGCGCCGCCGAGTCGTTGCTGGGCATCATCAACGACATCCTCGACTTCTCGAAGATCGAGGCCGGCAAGCTCGACATCGAGGCCATCCCGTTCAACCTCGGCGACGTGATGGACGGCCTGGCCAACCTCGTGGGCATGAGCGCCGAGCAGAAGGGCCTGGAGCTGATCTTCGCCGAGCCGCCGCGCCTGCCGTCGGCGCTGGTGGGCGACCCCTCGCGGCTGCGCCAGGTGCTGATGAACCTCGGCTACAACGCAGTCAAGTTCACCGAACGCGGCGAGGTCGTGGTGGAGATCGCGATCGTCGAGCGCCGGGCCGGCGCGGTCACGCTGCGCTTCGAGGTGCGCGACACCGGCATCGGCATGACGGCCGCCGAACAGCGCCGCCTGTTCCAGCCGTTCTCGCAGGCCGACGCCTCCACCAGCCGGCGCTACGGCGGCACCGGGCTGGGACTGGCGATCAGCCGCCAGTTGGTGCGCCTGATGGGTGGCGAGATCGGGGTGCAGAGCACGCCCGGCAAGGGCAGCACCTTCCACTTCGAGCTGGGCTTCGCGCTGCAGTCGGACGCCCACGAGCAGCCCGCGCTGCCCGTCGACGCGGCCGCCGGCAACCGCATCCTGATCGTCGACGACAACGCCAGCGCCCGCGAGATCCTGGCCGCGATGAGTACCGCGCTGGGCCTGCGGGCCGACACCGCGTCGAGCGGCGAGGAGGCGTTGCTCGCCGTGGCCGCCGCCGACGCCGGCGACGCGCCGTACCGCGCCGTGCTGCTCGACTGGAAGATGCCGGGGCTGGACGGCATCGAATGCGCCCGGCGGCTTGCGCAGCGCGAGGACCGTCGCCATCCGACGCCGGCGGTGCTGATGCTCACCGCCTTCAGCCGCGACACCGTGCGCCGGCGGCTGGCCGAATGCGGCGTGTCGGTGGGGGCCTTGCTGATCAAGCCGGTGACGCCGTCGACGCTGTTCGACGTCTGCAACACCGTGCTCGGGCTCGAGGCGCCGCCGCCCACGCGCGCCAGCAAGCGCGAGGAGGCGCTGCTCGCGCACCAGGTGCGGCTGCGCGGCGCCCACCTGCTGCTGGCCGAGGACAACGCCATCAACCGCGAGATCGCGCTGACGATCCTCAAGCGCGCCGGCGTGCGCGTGAGCGTCGCGCGCGACGGCCGGGAGGCGCTCGACATGCTCGCCGAGCAGCCCTTCGACGGCGTGCTGATGGACTGCCAGATGCCCGTGCTGGACGGCTACGCCGCCACGCGCGAGCTGCGCCGCCAGGAGCGCTGGCGCGCACTGCCGGTGATCGCGATGACCGCCAACGCGATGGTGGGCGACCGCGACAAGGCGATCGCCGCCGGCATGGACGACCACATCGCCAAGCCGATCAAGGTCGAGGAGATGTTCGCCACGCTGGCGCGCTGGATCCGTCCCGCGCAGGCCCACGCCGGCACGCCGGCCGCGCCCCACGCCGAGGCGGCGCGCGATCCGCTGGCGAACGTCGAGGGCATCGACTGCCGCGCCGGCGTCGCCGCGATGATGGGCGACGACGTGCTGTACCGCCACCTGCTGCGCATGTTCCGCGACCGCGAGAGCGACTTCGCGCAGCGCTTCCGGGCCGCGCGTGACAACGGCGCCGCCGACGCCGCGCTGCGCATGGCGCACGACCTCAAGAGCGTCAGCGGCTCGCTGGCCGTCGTCGCCGTGCACGCGGCCGCCGCCGACCTCGAGCGCGCGTGCCTGGCCGGGGCCGACGACGCCGCCCTCGCGCCGCTGGTGCGCAGCGTCGACGGCCGGCTGGCGCCGGTCATCGCGCAGCTGCGCGCCTTGTGACTCAACCGAGCTGGAAGCGCGCCACGACCTCGTGCAGGCGCTCGCCCTGCTCCTTGAGGCTCTCGGCTGCCGCGGCGCTCTGTTCGACGAGCGCCGCGTTCTGCTGCGTCATCTGGTCGAGGTCGCCGACCGCGACGCTGATCTGCTCGATGCCTTCGTTCTGCGCGCCGGCGGCGGTCGCGATCTCGCCGATCACGTCGTTGACGCCGCGCACGGCGCGGACGATCTCGGTCATGGTCGAGCCCGCGTCCTGGACGAGCGTGGCGCCGGCCTCGATGCGGTCGACCGAGGCCTGGATCAGCGACTTGATCTCCTTGGCCGCAACCGCGCTGCGCTGGGCCAGCGTGCGCACCTCCGAGGCGACGACCGCGAAGCCGCGCCCCTGCTCGCCCGCGCGCGCCGCCTCGACGGCGGCGTTGAGCGCGAGGATGTTGGTCTGGAAGGCGATGCCGTCGATGACGGCGATGATGTCGACGATCTTGCGCGATGCGGCGCTGATCTCGTCCATCGTGCGCACCACGCCCTGCACCGTCTCGCCGCCGCGCAGGGCGATCTCCGACGCGCTGCTGGCCAGCTGAGTCGCCTGGCGCGCCGACTCGGTGTTGTGGCGGATGTTGCCGGCCATCTGCTGGATCGCCGACACGGTGAACTGCAGGCTGCTGGACTGCTTCTCGGTGCGCACCGACAGGTCGTGGTTGCCGCTCGCGATCTCGGTCGAGGCGGTGGCCACCGAATCGACGCCCTGCCGCACGGTGCCCACCAGTTCGCGCAGGCCGCCCTGCATGTCCCGCAGCGCGGCCAGGAGCTTGCCGGACTCGTCGGCGCCGCCGCTGGGGATGCTGCAGGTGAGGTCGCCGCGCGCCACGTCGTGGGCGCTGCGGGAGGCCGCCGTCAGCGAGCCGGCGATGCGGCGCGCGACCGCCAGGGCCAGCACGAGGCCGACGACCACGCTGAGCGCCACGGCCGAGCAGATGATGATGCGCGTGCTGCCGGCCGTGGCCTCGGCCGACTGCACCAGCGCGTCGGCGCTGCGGTCGTTGAGCCTGAGCAGCGTGTTCAGGCTCTCGTTCATCGCGTCGAACAGCTTGCGGTAGTCGCCCTCCATCGCCTTGATGCCGAAGTCGCCCGACAGCGAGAGCACCTTCTCGTTGCCCTTGAGGTAGTCGTTCCACTGGTGGGCGAAGGCGTCGAACGCCGCGCGTTCATCGGCGTCCGTGGCTGCGGCACGAAACTTCGTGCTGGTCGCCGCCAGCGTCGACGCGAGCTCGGCGACATGGGCCTTGAGCCGCTTCTGGTCATCCTCGGAATCGGACACCATGTGGGCGTACTGCGTGGCGCGCAGCTCCAGCACGGTCGCCCGCAGCGCGCCCAGCATGCGCACGCGCGGCAACGCGTCGGAGGCGACGCCGCGCACCTGGGCGCTGACGTGCCCCAGCTCGACCACGGCGAGACCGCCGACCATCGTCGTCAGGGCGAGCACCGTCGCCAGGACGACCAGCATCTTCGTGCCGATCCGCAGATCGTCGAACCATTTCCACATGGACATCTCCAGGCCGGATGCGCGTACGCCGCGCTGTCGTGGGGGCGCAGGAATCGCGCCTCATCGCAGGAGATATCGGCACGCGCCAGCCGCGACTTGACGGTTCCGGCGGCCGCGCCGGCCAAGGAATTCACGGCCCGCGGCGGGTTGGCCCCGGCGGGACAGCGCGCGCTCAGGAAGCCAGCGCCAGGCCCACGCCGTCCCGGCCCCGGGTCTTGATGCCGTAGAGCGCCAGGTCGGCGCGCTGGATCAGCTCGTGCTCCGCGCATGGCGCGCAGGTCTCGGCGATGCCGATGCTCAACGTCATCGTCACGTCGCGCGGCAGCTCGCCGGGACGCGTGGCCATCGCCGCGCGCAGGCGTTCGCACACGCCCTGGGCGTCGGACAACGAGGACGACAGCACGAAAGCGAACTCGTCGCCGCCGAGGCGCACCGGCAGGTCGGTCTGCCGGCTCAGCGCCTCCATCTGCGCGGCGACCCAGCGCAGCGCGGCGTCGCCGATCGGGTGGCCGAAGCGGTCGTTGATCGCCTTGAAGTAGTCGACGTCGATCAGCGCCAGGCAGACCGGCGCCTCGACGCCCGCGCGCGGCAGCACGCCCGCCAGGTATTCGTCGAAGCGGCGCCGGTTGGCCAGGCCGGTGAGCGCGTCATGGCGCGCCTCGAGCTGCATGCGCTCCACGCGCTGCAGCACCTGGCATTCGTGCAGCTCGTGGAAGCGCCGGTAGGCCTCCAGCGCCTGCACCGGCTCGCCCTGCGCCTCGTGCACCGCGGACTTCAGGCGCCACAGTTCCTCGACGTTGATCTCGCTGTCGTGCTCGAGCGCCATCACCAGGCCGCGCTCGATGGCGTTCATCGCCTCGTCCGTCCGGTTCGCCTGCAGGTAGGCGCGGGCGCGGATCGCGTGGTAGGGGACGACCGACAGCGCCGGAATCTCGCCGCGCAGCCGCTGGTTGCTGGCATCGAGCTGCGCATGGGCCTGCTCGAGCTGTCCGAGCG
>DATCRO010000878.1:0-2406 GCA_036569025.1 Burkholderiaceae bacterium | reverse complement strand
CAGCCGGCCTGCCGGTGAGCCGACGCACATGACAGCCGGCTTGTGGCCGGCAGTCGCCCATGCCATCACCGGGCGACAGGCGCGCCGAGCTTGGATCCTCCCCGCTACCGCCCCGCCAGGAAGTCCTCGACCCACGCGAAGTGCTGCGCCGTGTTCAGCGCCGGCGCATGGCCGCAGCCCGGCACCGTGATCAGCGTGGCGTGGGGATGGCGCTCGATCATCCAGCGCGCGACCTGCGGCTCGAGGAGGTCGGAGTCGGCGCCGCGCAGCACCAGCACGGGGATGTCGAGGCGGCCCCAGGCGTCCCACTGGTCGTAGTCGTGCGGGTGGTGGACGAACTGCTGCACCATCGCCGGGTCGTAGTGCGGCGTGACGCGGCCGTCGGGCAGGCGGCGCGTCGAGGTCTCGGCGAGGCGCCGCCATTGCGCGTCGCTCATCGCGCCGTACGGCGTGTAGACGGTGCGAAAGTACGCCTCGAGCTCGCCCACGGTGTCGAAGGCCGGCGGGTTGCCGGCGTACTGGCGGATGCGCGCGATGGCCGCCGCCGCGACCTCGGGGCCGATGTCGTTGAGCACCAGGCGCTCGATGCGCCCGCGCAGCGCGCACGCGGCCGCGCGCAGGCCCAGCGCGCCGCCCATCGAGGTGCCCAGCCACGACACGCGCTCGAGCCCGAGGTGGTCGAGCAGCGCGACCGCCAGCCGCTCGTAGTGCGCGAAGCAGTAGTCACGCTCGGGGTCACGGCTCCACTGCGACAGGCCGCGGCCGATCGTGTCGGGACAGATCACGCGCCAGCGCCGCGAAAGGTGCGCGGCGATGTCGTCCATGTCGCGGCCGGTGCGCGCCAGGCCGTGCCAGGCGATCACCGTGCCGGCCTGGCCGGCGCCCCACTCCATGTAGTGCAGCTCGGTGCCCAGCACGCGGGCGTAGTTCGAGGTCGGGTTCATCGCTTGCTGCCTCCGCAGGCTGCAAGATAACGCAAGCGGCGCGGTTTCATCGAGGTACGCCGTTAGGATGCGCTGTCGATGCCGCTGCCTCCCAGGTGCCCCATGTCCACGCTCGAGTTCACGCCGCTGCCCGTGCCGCCCTCCACCGGCGGCGAGTCGCCGTTCTGGCATCCGCGCGAGCGGGCGCTGTACTGGGTCGACATCCCCGGCCACAAGCTCAACCGCTTCGCGGTCGCGAGCTCGGAGCACACCGAGTGGTCGTTCCCGTCCGACGTGTGCAGCATCGCGCCGCGGCCCGACGGCGGCGTGCTGATGGCCCGGCGCGACGGCCTGTTCCACTTCGACACCTTCACCGGAGAGAGCCAGCGCGTGCTCGCGCCGCCGTACGACCCGCGCAAGCTGCGCTTCAACGACGGCAAGGCCGATCCGCAGGGCCGCTTCTGGGTCGGCACGATCCACGACGAGCGCCTGCCGCGCGGGTCGCTCTACTGCCTGAGCCCGCACAGCCTGGACCGCATCGTCGACGAGGTGGCCAACAGCAACGGCCTCGCCTGGAGCCCGGACGGTGCCACGATGTACTGGACGGACACCAAGCTCAGCACCGTGTTCGCGTTCGACTTCGACCCGCACGACGGCAACCTGTCGCGCCGCCGCGTGTTCGCCAGCTTCCCGCCCAGGCAGGAGGGCCAGCCGCTGGAGACCTACGGCGGCCGGCCCGACGGCGGCGCCGTCGACAGCCAGGGCTGCTACTGGGCGGCCTGCTTCGAGGGCCAGCGCCTGGCGCGCTTCGCGCCCGACGGCACGCTGCTGCAGTCCGTGCCGCTGCCGGTGCGCTGCCCGACGATGCCGTGCTTCGGCGGCGACGACCTGCGCACGCTGTACGTCACCACCTCGCGCGAGAAGCGCCCCGAGGCCGAGCTCGCCGCCCAGCCCTGGGCCGGCCGGGTGCTGCAGTGCCGGGTCGAGGTGCCGGGCCTGCCGACGAACTTCGCGGACGTCTGACTCAGCGCGCACGCCCGCGCGCCGCGTCCAGCCACGGCGCGAGCGACACGCGCCACACGTTCTGGCTGCCGTTGTCCCACGCCGCGCTGCGCGCGAGATCGGCCTCGGCCTGCGCCGCCGTGCGCGGCCAGTGGATGGGCGTCTGGCGATCGCTCGTGAAGTACAGCGTGCGGCCATCGGGCGCGAGCCGCGACTCATTGCTGTCGTTGCCGGGCAGGTTGACCGGCGCGCCGAGGTCGATCGCCGGCCCCCATCCCGCGCCCTCGCGGAACGCGATGTAGACGCGCTCGTGCTCGTCGGTGTCCGGGTGCTTGGCGCTGAAGACGATGAAGGACTCGTCGGGCGCCACGGCGGGGTCGACCTGCTGCATCGCGGGATCTCCGAGCGCCTGCAGCACCGGTTCCGACCACGTGCCGTCGCGCCATTGCGCGCGCCAGAGCTTGAACGGCCCCTTGCCGGC
>DATCRO010000877.1:0-5213 GCA_036569025.1 Burkholderiaceae bacterium | reverse complement strand
GCCAAGGTGCGCGACGGCGACCTGATCCGCCTGGACGCCGTGGCCGGCACGCTGCAGGTGCTGGTGCCCGAGGCCGAGTGGGCCGCGCGCCCGCTGGCCGAGCGCAGCCAGGCGCTCGGCGAGGCGCACGGAGCGGGTTTCGGCCGCAACCTCTTCGCGGGCCTGCGGCGCAACGTGTCGACCGCGGAAGAGGGGGCCTGCACCTGGCTTCCTTGAGCCTGGGCTCGCTCCGCTCACCGCCCCCGAGGGGCTCAGGCCGGCTCGCTCCGGGCGGCCGAGCGCTCGCCGGCCATGCGGCGGCGCGGCGGGCCAACCGAGACATCTGAACTTTTGGAGAGACGCACCATGAACCCGCTCGAACTCGCCGGCTACGGCCCCGTCATTCCCGTCATCGTCATCGACCGCCTCGAGGACGCCGTCCCCATGGCCAAGGCGCTGGTCGCCGGCGGCGTGCGCGTGCTGGAAGTGACGCTGCGCACCGCGGCCGGCCTGCCCGCCATCCAGGCGATCGCGCGCGAGGTGCCGGGCGCCGTGGTCGGCGCCGGCACCGTGCGAGACGCCGACGACGTGCATGCGGCGCACCAGGCCGGCGCGAAGTTCATCGTCAGCCCGGGCTATACCAAGGCCGTGGGCGACGCCTGCAAGTCGCTGGGCGTCGCGCTGCTGCCGGGCGTGTCCACCGGCAGCGAGATCATGATGGCCGCCGACGACGGCTTCACCTTCCTCAAGCTGTTCCCGGCCACCGCGGTCGGCGGCATCCCGCTGCTCAAGGCCTTCTCCGGCCCGTTCGCCGACATCGCGTTCTGCCCCACCGGCGGCGTGACCGTCGAGACCGCGCCGCAATTCCTCGCGCTGCCCAACGTGAAGGTCGTCGGCGGCTCGTGGCTGACCCCGGCCGATGCGATGAAGAGCGGCGACTGGGCGCGCATCACGGAGCTGGCCAGGCAGGCGGCCGCGATTCCGCGACCCTGACCAGGCAACGCTCGGGCGCCTGCTCGTGTCGTGAGTTGGAAATTCGTTGAGGAATTCCGCCCAGAACGGCCGCATCCGTCGTTGCGCCCGCTCGCGAGGCCACCCGGCATCGTGTCGCGGGCGCGCCTGGTCTGCAACCGTTCCGGACGGAATTGGGCACCGTCACTTCTTCGCTCCAGACCTGTTCAACGTTCCAACTCACGACACTAGGGCCTGTTCACACTCAATGCGTGCCCGCGTGACCTCCGGAAAGCCCGCCTTCAAGGCGCGGGTGGCGCCACGGCAAGCGGTCGCAACGCCGAAGGCGGGCTTTCTGGAGGATCACCCGCAGGGCCGGCTGCCTGCGAGGCCCCAGGCGTCGTTGGCCGCTCCTTGCGGGCGTCCAGCCCGCCGCGTCGCGTCCGCCTAGGCGCCGGCCTCGCGCCGCCGCGCTTCCGCGGCCTGCATCGCCTGCGCCGTCGCGTCGGCCTGCGCCTGGCGCCCCGCGGTGGCATCGGCCTCCAGCCCCAGCACGACGCCGGTGCGATCGGCCGCGTCGCGGTTCTGGCTCAGCTTGAACTTGCCCTCGACGCGCGTCACCTCGATCTCGATGCCGACGATGGCCTTGAGCATCGCGTCGAGGTAGTCGGCCGGGGCGTCGGCCACGTGCCAGGGCACGGCGCGGCCGGTCTCGTGGCGTTCGGTCAGGCGCGTGACGAAGCTGCGCAGCCACTCGGGATCCTGGATCGCGCGCAGCGTGCCGTGCGCCTGCACCATCGAGTAGTTCCAGGTCGGCACGGCCTTGCCGTGCTGGAACTTGCTCGGGTACCAGTTCGGCGACACGTAGGCCTGCGGGCCCTGGAACAGCAGCAGCACCGGCTGGCCGTCGGCCTCGCGCCAGAGCGGGTTCGCGCGGGCGACGTGCGCCGTCATGCGCCAGCGCTCGCCGTCACGTTCGACCTCGACGGGCATGACGTCGGCCGACAGCTCGGCGCCACCGCGGACCAGCGCGGCCAGCGGGTGGGCCTTCATCAGGGCGAGCAGGGCGTCGGCGTCCTTTTCGACGAAGTGCGCGGGCTGGTACATGCTCAGGCGGGGACGGTGTAGTTGAGGGCGAGGCGGCCGCCGTCGACGTAGACGATCTCGCCGGTGACGTAGCTGGAGGCGTCGCTGAGCAGGAAGCCGACCACGTCGGCGATCTCCTCGGGCTCGCCCAGGCGCTTCATCGGCGTGCGGCCCAGGATGCGCTGGCGCGCCGCGTCGCTGGTGAGCACCGCGTCGCGTGCGAGATCGGTGGCGATGGTGCCGGGCGCGACCGCGTTGACGCGCACGCCGTGGTCAATCAGGCCCAGGGACATCGCCCGCGTGAGCTGGTTGATGCCGCCCTTGCTGGCGTTGTAGCTGGCGATGGTGGCGATGGCCATCAGGCCGTTGACGGACGACATGTTGACGATGGCGCCGCGCTTTTGCGCCACCATGTGCCGCGCGACGGCCTGGCCGACCAGGAACGCGCCCTTGAGGTTGACGTTGATGACCGCGTCCCAGTCCTCCTCGGTGACGTCGAGGAACTCGGCGGCGCGGAAGATGCCGGCGTTGTTGACGAGGCCGTCGATGCGGCCGAATTCGGCGACGGTGGCGGCGGTGGCGGCATCGACGGCGGCCTTGGACGCGACGTCGCAGCGGAAGAACGCGGCACGCTGGCCGGCGGCCTTCAGTTCGGCGGCCAGCGCGTTGCCCGGGCCTTCGGCGATGTCCCACAGCGCCACGTGCGCGCCGTCGCGCGCGAGCCGGCGCGCGCACGCGGCGCCGATGCCGTTGGACGCGCCGGTGATGACGACGACGCGGCCTTCCAGGCCGAAGGAAATGCTGGTGCTCATGGCGGGATCTCGGGGAATCGGGGGAGGATGCGCGTCGCGCCGGTGCGCGCGAGGCGGCTTGGGATGCCACCACTATACGGCGCGGAACGCGGACGCCGCGCGCCGACGGCGGCGCTCAGGCCGGCGCGCGCGCGGACGCGGCGCGCGTGGGCCGATCGAGCCACGCGATCAGCCCGGCGGCGTTGAGCGCCACGTCGTCGCGCAGCAGTTCGGCGATGCGCGCATCGGGCAGCGCGACGCCGAAGTCGCGCGCGCTGTCCGCGTACAGCCGCATCAGCGCCGCGCCGATGGCGGCGTGGCGGTCGGACGCGTCGCGATGGGCGAGGGCGGCTGCGACGGTCGCGTCGACCATCGCCAGCAGCCGTTCGGCGCAGTCGGGCACGTGGCGGATGCGGCTGTAGTGGGTGAGGAACATCTGCCGCGGCGACGCCGCCAGCAGGCGCGCGATCGACGCGCGCATCGCGTCGGGGTCGAACTGCACCGGGGTGGTCGTCGGGAAGATGAAGGCCCGGCCGTCGACGTTGAACTCGGGATAGGCCATGCCGAAGTTGTCGCCGGTGAACCAGCCTTCGCTGCGGGCGTCCCAGATGCAGTGGTGGTGCAGCGCGTGGCCCGGCGTGTGCGCGAACACGAGCGGCCGGGCGGCGAGGTGGATCGTCTCCCCGTCGGCGGTGGCGCGCACGCGTTCCTCCGGCACGGGCACGAGCTCCCCGTAGGCGCGTGCCATCTGCTCGGCGCCGTAGACGGCCAGGGCCCCCTGCCACAGGGCGACGGGGTCGATCATGTGGCGCGCGCCGCGAGGGTGCACGACGAGCGTCGCGGCGGGCAGCGCCTGCATCAGCTGGCCCACGCCGCCGGCGTGATCCAGGTGGACATGCGTGGCGATCACGAAGTCCACGGCCGCGCGCCGGATGCCCAGCGCGTCGAGCGCGGCGAGCAGGTGCGGCACGGCGAACGCGGTGCCGGTGTCGACGAAAGCGGCGCGACCGCCGTCGGCCACCAGGTAGGCGGCGTCGAAGCGGTCGCGATGAAAGCCCGTGTCGATGGCCCAGAGGCCGTCGCCCAGCGGTTCGAGGAAGCTCGGCAGCGCGGAGGACATGGGCGTCGCCCCGCGTGCCGCCAGGCGGTCAGGAAGCGACGCCGAGCGCCAGGTACAGGCGGGCGATCTCCGGCGCGCCGTCGGTGCCCTGCACCGTGCGCAGCGTCTTGGCCGCGGCGGCCTTGCCCTTGCCGGACTGCAGCTGGGCCACGCCCAGGCGCAGCTTGGCGTCTTCGGGGTGCTTCAGTTGGTCCTTGGCGATGCCTTCCTGGATCAGCGCGATGCCTTCGTCGTACTTGCCCATCGACGCGTACTCGGTGCCGATGGCCACGAGGTCGTCGCCGGTCTTGCCGGCCTTGGCGTCGGCGGTGCGCTTGGCCAGCGAGGCCGCCTGGTCGGCGGCCGTCTTGTTGACCAGGTCGCGCAGGCGCTGCTGGCGCGCGGCTTCGGCGCCGGTGCCGAGCACGCCGGCGGCGTAGCCCTTGTCGACGACCATCTTGGCTTCCGCCGGCAGCTGGGCCTGCAGCAGCAGCTGGCCCATCTCCATGTAGTCGGCGGCGGCCGTCAGGTTGCCCGAGGCCAGGCGCAGGCGCAGCAGGTCCAGCGAGAAACGCGACGAGAAGCCCGGCTTGCCCGGCAGGTCGGCCAGGTAGATGCTGGAGTACTGCTTGTTGCTCGGGTAGTTGAGCACCAGCTTTTCCTTGACGCCCAGGTCGCCCACCTTGTTGTTGGTGTGGCGGTAGGCGTCGGCCAGGCGCAGCAGGTCGTCCTCCTCCGGACGGCGGCCGGCGGCCTCGGCGGCCTGCACCTTGGCGGCGTTGTCGCGCGCGATCTGGCCGTAGTCGCCGCTGTTGCCCTGGACGTAGTCCTGGATCTGGCGCAGGTCGGAACCCGAATAGCCGGCGGCCTTGGCCTTCTCGACCCACTGCATCGCCTTGGCGTTGTTGTGCTGCTGGGCGTAGATGCCGGCGACCGTCGTCGCCAGGCGGCCCGCCTCGGCCGGCGGCACGTGGCCGGTGGCGAACGCGGCCTCGTACTGCTGGGCGGCCTCGCCGTCGGCGTGCATGCTCTGGTAGGCCGCGCCACGGATGCGCGCCAGCATGTAGTTGTCCTCGGCGTTGGTGCCGGTGACGCCGTTGAGCTTGGCCAGGCCTTCCTTGGCCTTCCCCGCGCGCACCAGGTCGCTGGCTTCCTTGAGCGGCTTGGCGACGGCGGCGGACACGGCGTGGGCGACCTGGACTTGCGCCAGGCCGGCGGCCAGCAGCAGGGCGGCCAGGAGACGGGTGGTCTTCATGGGTTGTTCGAACCTGTAAGGTGACACTCTGAATGGGAGAAGGCGCACTGCG
>DATCRO010000876.1:0-2490 GCA_036569025.1 Burkholderiaceae bacterium | reverse complement strand
GTCGAGGTCGACGGCAAGCTGTACAAGGAGTACTACGGCAGCGCGTCCGACTTCAACAAGGGCGAGTACCGCCACGTCGAGGGCAAGCGCATCCTCGAGCCGATCAAGGGTCGGCTGCCGGACACGCTGCGCGAGATGCAGGAGGACCTCCAGAGCTCCATCTCGTACGCCGGCGGCCGCTGCGCTGGGGACATCCGCAAGGTCAACTACGTGATCCTGGGCGGCGAGAACGCGGGTGAACACCTGTTCATGTGAGGCGTCCGGGCCGATACCGAGGCACCGCGGCGGCCGCCTGCGCTAGCATTCCGGGCGTCAACTGGACAGCCAAGGGGAGGAACCGGCCATGGACGACAACAACGAGAATTCTTCGAACCGCTTCGCGCCGCCGCGCGCCCTGGTCGCCGATCCGGCGCCTTCGGACAGCCTGGTGCTGGCCGAGCCCGGCACGCGGCTGCTGGCGTTCCTGATCGACTACGCGCCGGCCATCGTGATCGGCGTGATCGGCGGCATCGCGGCCGCCATTGCCATGCCGGCACTGCTGGGCAGGCAGCGCGGCACCGGCAATCCGTTCGACGACATGGGCGCCGGCTTCGTCGTGGTCATCGGCATCCTGTTCGTCGCCTTCCTCGCCTGGGGCATCTACAACATCGTCCTCGTCTACCGCTACGGCCAGACCTGGGGCAAGAAGATGATGGGCATCCGCATGGTGCGCAAGGACGGCAGCCGCATGTCGTTCGCCCGCTTCTTCTGGCTGCGCGGCGTGGTGTACGGCCTGTGCGCCGCCATCCCGTTCGTGGGCTGGATCGTGCGCCTGGTCGACAAGCTGATGATCTTCCGCGAGGGCCACCAGTGCTTCCACGACGTCATCGCCGACACCATCGTCGTCACGGCCGACTCGTCGCAGCACGCCACCCTCGCCGGCTCGCGCCAATACTGATCCGCCCCGCGGCGTGACATCGGTCACTCCCTCTTCGGAGGGATGCCGGGCTGTTTGCGCATGGCCGCGCGGTAGGATGCGCGCAGCACGCAGGCCGCGCGACGACGTGGCCGCGTATCCGGGAGTTGGAAAGAGGGAGAACGGACGATGTCCGGCGCCATGGAACAGAACCGCTTCGCGCCGCCGCGCGCGGATGTCGAGGATTCGGTCGAGGCGGAGGCCGGCCTGGTCGAGGCCGGGCGCGGCGAGCGCTTCCTGGCCGCGCTGATCGACGGCCTGGTGCCGACGGTCGCGATCATCGCCATCGCGGTGGCCATCGCGATTCCGGCCTACGAGACCTACAAGCAGTCCCACACGCCCGGCATCGAGCCGCCGCCGCTGGGCAGCGGCCACCACTTGACGACCACCTGGGCCTGGCTGGGCGGCTTCGTGCTGCTGGGCTACTTCATCTACAGCGCGGTGCTCGTCTACCTGTACGGCCAGACCTTCGGCAAGCGCGTGATGGGCATCCGGGTGGTGCACATGGACGGCGGCCGCGTCGCGTTCAGCCGCTTCATCTTCCTGCGCTGGCTGCCGGTGGCCGTGATGGGCTGCATCCCGTTCGTGGGCTGGGTCATCACGAGCCTGGTCGATCCGCTGCTGATCTTCCGCGACTCGCGCCGGTGCCTGCACGACGACATCGCCAGCACGCGCGTCGTCACCGCCGCGTCATCGGCGGACGCCACGCTGCGCGGCGACCCGAAGTACGCCGGCGCGAACCTGCGCACGTTCAGCTTCTGAACCGCATCCCGCGCCGGTCCGTTCCTTGAAGCTCGACACCAGGCTCCTCGCCGAGACACCCGAGGGCATCGCGATCCTGCTGCGCCCGGCGGGCGTCGTGCCGCGCGGGCTCGCCTACGGCCTGGACTTCTTCATCCGCCTCATCGCGTTCACGATCGCGGCGACGTTCCTGTCCCGGATCAAGGGCATGGGCACCGGCCTGCTGCTGGTGACCTACTTCGGCCTCGAATGGATCTACCCGATCGTGTTCGAGCTGCTGCCCGGCGCCGCGACGCCCGGCAAGCGCGCGATGGGGCTGCTGGTGATGATGGACACCGGGCTGCCCGTCACGCCGTCGGCCTCCGTCACCCGCAACCTGCTGCGGGTGGCCGACTTCATGCCCTTCATGTTCGCGTTCGGCATGGCGTCCATGCTGCTGCGGCACGACTTCAAGCGCCTGGGCGACATCGTCGGCGGCACCGTCGTCGTCCACGCCGACCAGGTGCGCCTGGCCGGCGCGCTGCCCGAGGCGCAGCCGCTCGCGCCGCGCGTGCCGCTGACGCGCGCGCAGCAGGTCGCGATCCTGCACCTGGCCGGACGCGCGCGCCGGCTCACCTCCGAGCGCCTCGACGAGCTCGCCACGCTGGCGGAGAGCGCGCTGCCGCCGCCCGACTACGCGCCGGGCGGGACGGCGCCGGCGCCGATCCGGCCGGGCCCGCGGCTCGTCGCGGTCGCGCAGTGGCTGATGGGGCAACGCTAAGCATGTCGACCCCCACGCTCATTTCAATCGCTTC
>DATCRO010000875.1:0-7532 GCA_036569025.1 Burkholderiaceae bacterium | reverse complement strand
CGTGGCCACCCAGGCCTACGAGGATTCGGTGGCGGAGGCGATCTACGAATCCCAGAAGCTGCGCTACAAGGTCAAGTACAACGACGAACGTATCGCCAAAGTCACGTCGCAAGCAGCATCTGCCCCGAACTGAAAAAGCGCGCTATAATCATTGGTTCCGGTGGTGGCTATAGCTCAGTTGGTAGAGTCCCAGATTGTGATTCTGGTTGTCGTGGGTTCGAGTCCCATTAGCCACCCCACCCCGAACATGAAAAAAGCTCCTGGATCGCCAGGAGCTTTTTTTTTCGTCCGTGCCGGGCGGGCGAGCGGCGCGAACCGCCCCGGTCCTTCAGAACGCGTAGCTCACCCCCGCCGACGCCGTCCACCGCGGCGCCAGCTGGTAGCCCACCAGGTGGCTGGCCACGGGCAGCTGCACGAAGCCGAACGCCTGCCAGTGCTCGCCGAGGGTGCCGGTGATGCCGGGGCTGAGGTAGACGACGGTGCCTTCGCTGTCCGGGTTGTCGGCCAGCGCGCCCTGGTCGGCGCCCTTGTGCGAGATGTTGACCTGCACCTGCGGAATCAGCGTGGGCGTGGCTTCCCAGCGCGCGCCGAAGGTCACGAAGCTGGTGTTGCCGACGCGGAAGTCCTGGCCCTGGCCGCGCAGCCGCCGGGCGACCGCGGCCTGGAACGTCGCGTTGGCGAAGGCCTCGACGGTGGTGCTCACGGGCTGGTGCCAGAAGGCGCCGACGATGATGTCGGTGCTGCCGGTGCCCGGCTGCAGGCTGGTGTCGACGAGGTTGTCGGGCGAGGGGTTGGCCGACAGCGGGCCGTGCTGGAACGCCACCGGCTTGCGGCCGACGATGGCGCTGCCGTCGGCGCTGGCGCCGCCGTAGCGTCCGGTGGGCAGCTTCAGGCCCAGTTGCAGGCCGAGGTTGTGCTCCTCCAGCAGGCCCTGCCACGTGACGAGCAGGCGCACGTCGCCCAGCCCCTTGATGCGCGCGGTGCTCAGCTGGTCGTCGGTGACGGGGTTGGTGGCCGATGCGTAGGTCGAGTGGCCGCGATCGACCCAGGGCACCAGCAGGCGCAGGCCCCAGTCCTCGTCCGGCATCCAGCCGATGCCCAGCGTCGTGTAGCGGTTGACCGTGTCGTGCTCGACTTCCTGGTCGCCGCCGGCGTCGTTGATCGCGGCGACGTCGGACGTCGACACTGCGTGGTTGCCGTGGCGCAGCTGGCTCTGGTCGATGTAGTCGAACTGCAGGCTCATGTTCCAGCCGGGCCGTGCCGGATAGCCGGTGGCGGCGTCGGTCGACAGCGAGCAGCCGCAGGTGGCGCAGGCCGAGGCGTCGGCGGCGGCCAGCGCGAGCACCGCGGCGGCGGACACGAGGGTCAAGGGGCGTGCGGACGCCAGCGCGGCCGCGGCAAGAGGATTCGTCATGGTCTTCGAATGCGTGGGCCGACGCGTCCGCGGGCAATCGGCGGGCGCGTTCGGCGCGAGATCAATGGATGCCCGATGGATGTCGGACGGTTCGCGGGCGTTCCCGCGCGGGCGATCTCAGGCGACGCGCGGCGGTGCGCGCGGCTGGGCGCTGGCCCAGGTGGCGCGCGCGCGGGGCGCGCGGACGAAAGCGGCGGGCTGTGCACGGAAGGAAACGGCGACCGCCGCGCCGGCCTGGCGCGGATCAGGCGGCGGCGCCAGGTCGGCGTGCAGCGCGCAATACGGGCAGTGCTCGAACGCATGCGGCGCGGCGGGCGATCCGTCCCCGGACGTCGACGTCTTCGTGGCAGCCGGCGACGTGGCCGAGCAGACCTGGTCCCACAACTGCCCGCTCGAGGCCGACAGCATCCCCGTGACGGACGGCGCCAGCGTGACCACCAGGATCGCGACGAGGGCGATCCAGCTGGAAAGCGTGCGGCGGCCGCGCAGGAAGGACATGGCGCGATTCTAGGGCGGCGCGCATGCGCCGGCCATGCCGATCACCCGGGATTTCGAGGGAGAGGGATCATGCGGCAGCCCTGGCCTGCCGGTTGCCACGGCCGAGTCGGTCCTTGCCAACATGGAAAGCCGCATGACCCGTCCCATCGAAGACTACGCGCTGATCGGCAACCAGGAGACCGTCGCCCTCGTCGCGCGCGACGGCTCGATCGACTGGATGGGCATGCCGCGCTTCGACAGCCCGCCATGCTTTGCCGCCTTGCTGGGCGAGCCCGGGCACGGACGCTGGCGCGTCGCGCCGGCGGACGACGCGGCGACGGTCAGCCGCTGCTACCGCGACGGTTCCACCGTGCTCGAGACCCGCTTCACGACGCCCGCGGGCGAAGTGGTGCTGATCGACTTCATGAGCCGCCGCGACGGCGTCTGCGACCTGATGCGCCTCGTGCGCGGCGTGCGCGGGCGAGTGGCGATGCGCACCGAGATCATCGTGCGCTTCGACTACGGCTCGGTCGTGCCGTGGGTCTCGCGCCAGGACGACGGCCGGCTGCACTTCACCGCCGGCCCCGACCGCCTCACGCTGGCCACGCCGGTGCCCTTGCGCGGCGAGGACATGCGCACGCTTGGCGACTTCGAGGTGGCGCCGGGCGAGGAGGTGGCGTTCACGCTCACCTGGCAGCCCTCGTGGCGCGACGACCTGCCCGCGCCCGATGCGTCCGACGCGCTCGATCAGGTGGTCTCGCAATGGGCGTCGTGGTCGTCGAAGCTGCCGCAGGGCGACGACGTGTCGGAGGCGATGCGCCGGTCGCTGGTCACGCTCAAGGCGCTCGCGCACTGGCAGACGGGCGGCATCATCGCGGCGGCCACGACCTCGCTGCCCGAGAAGATCGGCGGCACGCGCAACTGGGACTACCGCTTCTGCTGGCTGCGCGACGCCACCTTCACGCTGTACGCGCTCCTGAACCTGGGCTTCGTCGAGGAGGCCGAGGCGTGGCGCGCATGGCTGGTGCGGGCGGTGGCGGGCAGCCCGGACGACCTGCAGATCATGTACGGCGTGGCCGGCGAGCGCCGGCTCGTCGAATACGAGGTGCCCTGGCTGCCCGGCTACGAGGGCTCCGCGCCGGTGCGCGTGGGCAACGCCGCCGCCGGCCAGGTGCAGCTGGACGTCTACGGCGAGGTGCTGGACGCGATGTACGTCGGGCGCAAGGCGGGCCTGGCCTACGACGCCACGAGCTGGTCGCTCGAGTGCGCCATGGTCAAGCACCTCGAGACGATCTGGGACCAGCCCGACGACGGCATCTGGGAAGTGCGCGGCGGGCGGCGCCATTTCGTGCACTCGAAGGTGATGGCCTGGGTCGCGTTCGACCGCGCGGTGCGGTCGGCCACCGAATTCGGGCTCGAGGGCCCGGTGGACCACTGGATCGACGTGCGCGACGCGATCCACGCGCAGGTCTGCGAGCGCGGCTTCGATCGCTCGCAGGGATCGTTCGTGCAGTCGTACGGCTCGCCGTCGCTCGATGCGAGCCTGCTGCTGGTCGCGCTCGTGGGCTTCCTGCCGCCCGACGATCCGCGCATGGTCGGCACGGTCGCGGCGATCGAGCGCCGCCTGCTGCGCGACGGCCTCGTGCTGCGCTACGACACCGGCGAAGGCCAGGACGGCCTGCCGCCCGGCGAGGGCGCGTTCCTCGCGTGCAGCTTCTGGCTCGCCGACAACTACCTGCTGCAGGATCGCATCGACGAAGCGCAGGCGCTGTTCGATCGCCTGCTCGGGTTCCGCAACGACGTCGGGTTGCTGGCCGAGGAATACGACCCGGTCGCCGGGCGCCAGCTCGGCAACTTCCCGCAGGCGTTCTCGCACCTCGCGCTGATCAACACCGCGACGGGTCTCGCGGGCCGGCTGGGCACGGCGCACCAGCGGGCGGCGGGGAGCAGCCAGACCAGGAAGTGACGCGCTGGCGCAGCGTATCCCGGGCCGGGCCCTGTCTCGTGCGGGACGCGCGCGGCGTCGCGTGCGCGACGGGGTGTCTCGTGCGGGACGGACGCGGCGCCGACGCCGATGATTGAATACGGCTGATCCGATTCCGGCCTGGAGGCCACGATGACCAGCGACTACTCGACCAAGACCCGCGACCTGCTGCAGCGCCTGGGCGCCTTCTTCGACCAGCACATCCATCCCAACGAGGAGCGCTACGTGCGCGAGGTCGACGAGAACCGGCGCGCGGGCAACGCGTGGATCCCGTCGAAGGTGGTCGACGAGCTCAAGCCGATCGCGCGCCGCGAGGGCCTGTGGAACCTGTTCCTGCCGCATCCGTACGAAGGCCAGGGTGGCATCTCCAACCTCGACTACGCGCCGCTGTGCGAGCAGATGGGCCGCGTGATGTGGTCATCGGAGGTCTTCAACTGCTCGGCGCCCGACACCGGCAACATGGAGACGCTCGAGCGCTACGGCACCCAGGAACAGAAGGCGCGCTGGCTGCGGCCGCTGCTGGCCGGCGAGATCCGCTCGGCGTTCCTGATGACCGAGCCCGCGGTGGCCTCGTCGGACGCCACCAACATCCAGTGCTCGATCCGCCGCGAGGGCGACGAGTACGTCATCAACGGCCGCAAGTGGTTCAGCTCCGGCGCGGGCAATCCGCGTTGCGCGATCTTCATCGTGATGGGCAAGACCGACCCCGACGGTCCGCGCCACGCGCAGCAGTCGATGGTGCTGGTGCCGCGCGACACGCCGGGCGTCACGGTCGTGCGTCCGCTCACGGTGTTCGGCTACGACGACGCGCCGCATGGCCACATGGAGGTCACGCTCGAGAACGTGCGCGTGCCCGTGGCCAACATCCTGCTGGGCGAGGGCCGCGGCTTCGAGATCGCGCAGGGCCGCCTCGGGCCGGGCCGCATCCATCACTGCATGCGCTCGATCGGCACCGCCGAGCGCGCGCTCGAGTCCATGGTCGACCGGCTCACCGAGCGCGTCGCGTTCGGCCGCCCGCTGTCCGAGCAGTCGATCTGGCACGAGCGCATCGCCGAGTCCCGCTGCCTGATCGACCAGGCGCGCCTGCTCACGCTCAACGCGGCGCACCGGATGGACACGGTGGGCAACAAGGAGGCGCGCGCCGAGATCGCGATGATCAAGGTGGTGGCGCCCAACGTGTCGTGCAAGGTCGTCGACTGGGCGATCCAGGCGCATGGCGCCGCGGGCGTCAGCGGCGACTTCTGGCTCGCCGATGCCTACGCGCAGCAGCGCACGGTGCGCATCGTCGACGGGCCCGACGAGGTGCACCGCAACGCGATCGCCAAGCTGGAGATCGCGCGCCGGGCGGCGGCGCGCAGGCCGCACGCGGGCTGACGGTCAGCGGTGGTCGTCGCCGCGGTTGCCGCCCGGGTGGCCGCGGTTCTCGCCGCGCGGCTGCGCGTGCTGTTCACCGCGTGGCGCCGCTTCCAAGTGCGGTGCTTCTGCGGGGCGCATCGCCGGACCGGGGCGCACCGGCTGCGCACGCATCTCGGGCGCCGTGCGCGCGCGTTCGACCTGCGGCTCGCCGAATCCGCCGGGGCGCGGCGTGGCCGCGGTGGGCGGCATGCCGTGGTTGCTGCCCATGCGCTGCTCGGGTGTGCCGAACGCGCGGTGCTCGTGTTCCTGCTGCGCCTGCGTCCAGTCCGGATGATGGCCTCCCTCGAAGCGGCGCTGGCTCGCCGTGGGCTGTGAATGCCAGGGCGAGCTGCCGCCGTTGAAGCTCTCGGGGTGCGCGGGGCGCTGCGGCACCGGCGCGCGATAGACGGCGTGCACGCGGCCTGACGGGATGTTGTTGACCGCGGTGTTGTAGCGGAAGCGGCCGCGGTCCCAGCGTCCGCCTTCGTAGCCATGTCCGATGTAGCCATAGCCGTAGTTGATGCCGCCGTAGTAGCCCACGCGCGGGCCCCAGTAGCCGCGGTGCCAGTGGTAGCCGCCGTCGAAGAAGGCCCAGTAGCCCGGCGTCCACAGCAGGCCGACGCTGGGCGGCATCACCCAGGTGCCGGGCACCCAGACGTAGTCGCCGGTGGCCGGATCCCAGGCCCAGTAGCCCGGCGTCCAGATGTAGCCGTCGCCGGGGATCGGCGGCTGGGCGTACAGCGGCAGCGGCGGCGGCGCGATGGTCACCGAGACGGAGACGGCCGACAAGGCCGGCAGCGGTGCTGCCAGGGCCAGGCCCAGCACGAGTGTCGCGGGTTTGAAGAGGTGCTTGGTCATCGAATTGCCCTCCAGTCATGCCGTGGTGGACGCGCCCCGGCGGCGCGTGCTCTGCAGTAGGAACGGCAATCGGCAAGCCTGTCGGGCAGGTCAGTGGACGCTTCAGCCGTCGATCGCTTGCCGGTAACAGATGATTCGCGTGGTTTCGTCGAAGCCGAGGGCGCGGTGCATCGCGTGGCTCTCCTCGTTGGCGAGCAGCGCGTCGGAGGCGAACTCCGAGCAGCCGCGTGCGCGGCCCCACGCGCGCGCGTGCCCCACGAGCGCGCGTGCGAGGCCGCGCCTGCGGGCCTGCGGCAGCACATAGATGGCCTCGAGGAAGGCAACGGGCGTGCTGCGCGTGCCCGGTACCGGGTCGCCGCGCAGCGCCACCTCCACCAGGCCCACGGGCACGCCTTCGCCGTCGATCGCCAGGAACTGCGCGTAGCGCTGCGGCTGCGCGACGAAGCGCGCCATCTCTGCGCGCAGGGTGGATTCGAGATGATGGGGGAACAGCGCTTGGCGCAGCGCCAGCCAGCCGGCATCGTCGGCGTGCTCGCAAGGGCAGATCGTGAATCGCATGGACGTTCGGCAATCGGTATCAATACGGCTCGGGGTACTCGCCCGGCCATGGGATCCAGCATGATCCCGCGCCGGCCCCGCGTCTGCAACCGTTTGGAACAGGATGCGGCGACGCGCCTTCAGCGCACCGCCTCGATCGGATTGCCGTACAGCGGCTTCGCGCCGAACTGCGTGCTGATCGCGTACGACACGGCGCAGGCGAGCATCACCGGCACCGTCAGCTGGAACTCGTTGGTCATCTCCAGCACCATCGTGATGGCCATCAGCGGCGCGTGCGTGGCGGCGGTGAGGACGGCGGCCATGCCGATGACGACCAGCGAGCGCGGGTCGCCCACCCACGCGGTGGGCAGCCACAGGGCGGCCAGCTGCGCGAGCACGCCGCCCGCCGCGGCGCCGACGAACAGCGACGGCGTGAACATGCCGCCGATCGCGCCGCTGCCCGAACTCCACGACGTCGCCACGACCTTGGTCACGAGCACCAGCGCGAGCCACTGCCAGGGCTCGGTGCCCGCGAGCGCGCGTTCCACGGCGCTGTAGCCGTTGCCCCAGACCTCGGGCACGAAGGCCGACAGCGCGCCCACCAGCAGGCCGCCCACGCCCAGCCGCAGCGCGGGCGAATGCAGGCGGGCGAACAGTGCGCGGCTGCGCTCGACCAGCAGCAGGAAGCCCCAGCCGAAGCCGCCGAACGCGACGCTGGCCACCAGCGTGAACAGGATGCTGGACGGCAGCATCGCGATGGGGCTCGTGACGTACAGCGGCTTCGGGTCGACCATCACGTAGACCAGCGCGCTGGCCGTGCCCGCGGCGATCAGCACCGGCGCGACCGTGTGGCGCGCGAAGAAGCCC
>DATCRO010000874.1:0-4284 GCA_036569025.1 Burkholderiaceae bacterium | reverse complement strand
CCGCCAGACGCCGCCTGCTGATGGCCGCCCGCCGCCAGCGCCTGGCCGACGATCCGACGCTGACCGTGCTGTGGCCCGACGAGCACGCCGCCGCACCCGACGCCGCGGCGCTGCCCGACGCGCGGCTGCGGCTGCTGTTCGTCTGCGCGCACCCGGCGATCGATCCTGGCCTGCACAGCGCGCTCATGCTGCAGACGGTGCTGGGCCTGGACGCGGCGCGCATCGCCAGTGCCTTCCTGGTCAAGCCCGAAGCGATGACCAAGCGCCTGGTGCGGGCCAAGGCCAAGATCCGCGACGCGGGCCTGCGCTTCGAGGAGCCCGGCCCCGACGAATGGCCTGAGCGGCTCGCCTCGGTGCTCGAGGCGATCTACGGCGCCTACACGCTGCACTGGGGCCTGGCCGACGACGCCGATGCCGGCGAGCTGGCGGGCGAGGCGCGCTTCCTCGCCGAACTGGTCGCTTCGCAGCTGCCCGGCGAACCCGAGGCGCTGGGCCTGGTCGCGCTGCTGTGGCTGTGCGAGGCGCGGCGTCCCGCGCGGCGCACCGAGTACCGGCCGCTGCACGAACAGGACCCGCGCGACTGGGACGCCGCGCTGATCGCGCAGGCCGACGCCGCGCTGCACGAGGCCGCGACGCATCGCGCACCCGGTCCGTTGCAGCTCGAGGCCGCGATCCAGGCCGCGCACACGCAGGGCCGCCTCGACGGCCACGTACCCTGGGACGGCATCAGCCGCTTGTACGAGCGCCTGCTCGAGATCGCGCCGACCGTCGGCGCGCGCATCGCGCACGCGGTGGCGCTGGCTCACGCACGGCCGGATGCGCGCGAGGGGCTGGCGTTGCTCGAGGACATCGACGCCGTGCTCGTCTCCGCGCACCAGCCCTGGTGGGCCGCCCGCGCGCACCTGCTCGCGATGGCCGGACTCCATGGCGAGGCGGCGACGGCGTACGGCCGCGCGCTCGCGCTGACCGTCGAGCCGCGGCTGCGGGCGTGGATGATGGAACGGTTGCGGGCGGAGGAAGCGGCGGACGGCGGAGACGGGGCCAGGTCTTGAAAGTTGCGCGAGCGGCGCATCGCAACCTGGTCACGCCTGAGCGCGCAACTTTCAAGACCTGACCCCGCTGTTGGCGGGCTCCTTGTTGGCGCACGCACGATGACGGACTCGGGCGTCAGGCCTTCTCGGCCAGCAACGCCTTCACGTCCTCCGTCAGCAGCGCCGGATCCAGGCTCTGCGACGCGAACAGCCGGATCCGTCCTTCGGGATCGAAGATGTACGTGCCGGCCGTGTGGTCGATCGTGTAGCTGTCGGGTGTCCTGCCCGGCACCTTCTGCACGATCAGCTTGAAGTCCTTGATGATCTGCTGCGTCTGCGCCTCGTCGCCGCGCAGCGCGATGAAGTCGGGGCGGAAGTTGGTGACGTAGCTCTTGAGCAGCGCCGGCGTGTCGCGCGACGGGTCGACCGAGATGAAGACCACCTGCACCTTCGAGGCGTCGGGGCCCAGCGTCTTGAGGATGCCCGACAGCTCGGCCATCGTCGTCGGGCACGCGTCGGGACATTGCGTGTAGCCGAAGAAGACGACGGTGACCTTGCCCTTGAAGTCGGCCAGCGTGCGCGTCCTGCCGTCGAAGTCGGGCAGGTCGAAGCCCTGGGCGTACTTGGCGCCGGTCAGGTCGATCGCGTTGAAGTGGTGCGGCGGCGCGATGCGCTCGCAGCCGGAGAGCGCCAGCACGCCCGCGGCGGCCAGCGACACGAAGAGTCGGCGAGTGTTCATCGAGGGATGTAGTGGTCGATCAGCAGCGCCGCGAACAGCAGCGACAGGTACAGGATCGAGAAGCGGAACGTGCGGCGCGCCAGTTCGTCGCTGTAGTGGCGCCAGAGCTTGAACGCGTAGGCCGAGAACGTCGCCCCCAGGATGACCGCGCTGGCCAGGTAGAACCAGCCGCTCAGGCCGCTGACGAACGGCAGCAACGTGCCGGCGAACAGCACCAGCGTGTACAGGAAGACGTGCAGCTTGGTGAAGTCGGGCCCGTGGGTGACGGGCAGCATGGGCAGGCCGGCCTTGCGGTAGTCCTCCGTGCGGTAAAGCGCCAGCGCCCAGAAGTGCGGCGGCGTCCACAGGAAGATGATCAGGCACAGCAGCCAGGCGTTGGCCTCGGCATGGCCGGTCATCGCGGCCCAGCCGAGCACCGGCGGCATCGCGCCCGAGGCGCCGCCGATCACGATGTTCTGCGGCGTGTTGGGCTTGAGCACCAGCGTGTAGATGACGGCGTAGCCGATGAAGGTGGCCAGCGTGAGCCACAGCGTCAACGCGTTGACCCAGATCAGCAGCAACGCGGCGCCCAGGCCGCACAGCAGCGCCGAGAACAGCAGCGCCTGCATGTCGGTGAGCTCGCCCTTGGCCGTCGGGCGCCAGGCGGTGCGCGTCATGCGGCGGTCGATCTCCTGCTCGACGAGGCAGTTGAACGCGGCCGCGGCCGCGGCGACGAGCCAGATGCCCGCGGTGGCGGCCAGCGTGGGCGCCAGCGGCGGCCAGCCCGGCACGGCCAGGAACATGCCGATCACCGCGCAGAACACGATGAGTTGCACCACGCGCGGCTTGGTGAGCACGTAGTACTGGCGCCAGCGCGACGGCTGGGCCGACGCGGGCGCGGGGTTGGGGACAGGAACGGAACTCATGACGAAACCCGGATTCTCGAATTCAGCGCGGCGGCGGCCTCGAAGCCGATGCAGATCACCAGGGCCGCGGCCCCGGCAGTGTGCGCCAGGGCGGCCACCAGCGGCCAGCCCAGCACGACGTTCGACAGGCCGGTGGCCCATTGGACCGCCACCACACCCAGCATGATGACAGCCCAGCGCCGCGAAATATTCCCGCGCTTCCAAAGCCGCGCCGCGAGCCAGCCCATCGCCGCGGTGAACACGACGGCGAACAGGCGGTGCATCCACTGGATGGCCACCAGCGCGGTCATCGCGATCGGCGCGCCGTCCGCGCGCCGGCCGAGCTCGCGGGCGAACGTGAAGCCCTCCGACCAGTTCATCGCGGGCCACCACTGGCCGTTGCACTGCGGGAAGCCCGTGCAGGCGAGCACCGCGTAGTTGGTGCTGACCCAGCCCCCGAGCGTGATCTGCAGCAGCAGGGCGAGCGCCGCCAGGCCGAGCGCCCAGCGGTCGAGCGCGGTGCGCCGCGCGGCATCGTCGGCGCGCGCCGGCGCCTGCAGTGCCAGCAGCGCGAGCAGGCCCATGCCGCCCAGCAGGTGGCCGGTGACGATGGCGGGGTAGAGCTTCCACGTCACGGTCAACGCGCCGAAGAACGCCTGGCCGATGTACCAGGCCAGCGTGAGGCCGATGAGCAGCCTGGCGCGACGGTCGCGCGACGTGATCGCGGCGACCAGCATGAGCGCGATCAGGAGTCCGAGCGTGCCCGCGAAGTAGCGGTGGATCATCTCGATCCACGCCTTCTTCTCGGTGACCGGCCCCTCGGGCGCCAGCGCCTGCGCGCGGGCGATGTGCTCGGCCGCCGCGACGGGGCTGGACGTGGCATAGCAGCCCGGCCAGTCCGGGCAGCCCAGGCCCGAATCGCTCAGGCGCGTGTACGCGCCGAAGACGACGAGGTCGAAGCACAGGAACAGGGTCAGCCCGCCGAGCGCGGCCACGCGTTGCAGCCGCGACTTGTCGCGGAGCCCGCCGCGCCACCACGAGATCATCAGCACGATCGACACGAGGCCGAGCGCGATGAGCACGAGGCCGGGCAGCGAGTCCCAGGCGTAGGCAGGCGTCTGGGTCATCGCCCGGCCTCCGCCTGGCGGCTGCGGCCAGGAGCGCCCTGCTCTCGCGGCTGTCGCGCGCTCATTGGGCGGCCTTCGGCCTGTTCCACCACTGCGACGCGCGAAGCAGCCGCTCGACGTCCTTCTTGAGCTTGACCGGATCCGGATCGGGCGGCGTGCGCATCATCCAGTTGCCCAGCGGGTCGACGATGTAGAGGTGGTCCTCCAGCGCGTGGCCGTGCTCGGGCTCGAGCCAGTGCTCCAGCGCGGCGCGATCGACGCGGTAGCTCAGCACCGTCGGCGGCGCGGCCATCGCGGCGGCGAGCGCGGGTGCGACGGGTTCGGGGCTGTCGACCAGCCAGACCTTCTGGATGCGGTCGCGCTCGGCGCCCATCATCTCGCGCAGCTGGCGCTGCAGGAACAGGTTGCGCTCGCAGGCCTTGCCGCAGGCCGCGGGCGCGACGACGACCAGCAGCCACTGGCCCTTGAGCGTGGTCAGCGGCACCGAGCGACCGTCCATGTCC
>DATCRO010000873.1:0-14716 GCA_036569025.1 Burkholderiaceae bacterium | reverse complement strand
GTGATCAGGCGCTCCTGCGGCGTCATGATCTCGCGCACGGGGGCGTCCATGCGGGTCTCGAAGCGCAGGTCGCGGTTGGTGACGATGCCGACGACGCGGCCGTTGTCCACCACCGGGAAGCCCGAGACGCCGTGCAGCTTGGACAGCTCGACGACGTCGCGCACGCGCGCGCCCGGTGCGATCGTGACCGGGTCGCGCAGCAGGCCCGATTCGTAGCGCTTGACGCGGGCCACTTCGGCGGCCTGCTGCATGGCCGTGAGGTTCTTGTGGATGACGCCGATGCCGCCTTCCTGTGCGATCGCGATCGCCAGGCGGGCCTCCGTCACGGTGTCCATGGCCGCCGAGACGACGGGCAGGTTCAGGATGATGTTGCGGGTGAAATGGGTCCGCAGGCTGGTGTCGCGGGGCAACACCTGGGAATATGCCGGCACCAACAACACGTCGTCGAAGGTGAGCGCTTTGCCTAGAAGGCGCATGGGGGAAGCTCCAGACGCAAAAGCGGATTATACGCACCACGACACCTCTTGCTCGGCCGGGGTCGCGCGAAGCCCCTGGCAGGCCGGCGCCGATCGCTCGATTAGTTTGCGATTTGTCACCACTGCAGAGCACTACACTGGCCGGCGGCGCTGCCGATGACACGAGAATGTCAACGTGCCGCGCCGGCACGACGTTGGGTCCACAACACTCGCTCCGCCCGCACCTCGCCCGGGCGCAAAACTCCATGCAAAAGACCGCCCTGTCCCTCGCCGCCTGCCTGCTGGCGCTCGCCGCCACCGGCGCCCATGCCCAGGCTCTCTGGAAGTGGCGCGATGCCTCCGGTCAACTGCACATCAGCGACAAGGCGCCGCCTCCGGGAACGCCGGCCAGGAACATCCTTGCCGCCCCGCCCGGCGGCGTCATGCCGCCCCCGGCCGCGCTGGTCGCCAAGCCCGCCTCCGCGGCCGAGGAGCCGGCCCCCGGGGCGTCGGCCGCAGAATCCGCGCTCGACAAGAAGAAGAAGGCTGTCGACCAGGACAAGGCCGCCAAGGAAGCGGCCGACCGCGCCAAGCTCGAGGCGAGCAACGCCGCGATCCGCAAGGACAACTGCGCGCGCGCCCACAACGCGCTGCAGACGCTGCAGAACGGCGGCCGCATGGCGCGCACCAACGACAAGGGCGAGCGCGAATACCTCGACGATGCCGCGCGCGCCGACGAGACCAAGCGCGCCCAGGACGCCATCGCCCAGAACTGCGGCGCGGCCCCCGCGGGCCAGTGAGCGGCGCGGGCCGCCGGGCCGCCCGTCCGCCGCTTCAGCGCTTGCGTCCGGCGTAGCCCCGGCGCCGCAGCGCATCGATGCCGCCCGCCGCCTCGTAGCGCACGCGGCGCGCAGCCATCGGATCGATCTGCAGGTTGCGCAGGACCTCCACGCGGTCGCCGTCGCGCAGCGCGTGGTCGAGCGCCCTGCCCTTGCTCCACACCGCGGCCGACAGCCCGGCCGCCGCGAACGCGGCATCGCCCCGCGCGGCGCTGGCCAGCGCGGGCCAGCCGGCGGCCGCGATCGCCTCGGCCACCGTCGCGCCATCGGGCAGCCGCAGCGTCACGTCCAGCACCTCGCGCGCCGACGGGCTCCAGACGACCTGCACGGAGATCTCAGCGCTCACCGTAGACCTGCGCGGCGCGCTTGACGAAGGAGTCGACGAAGGTGTTGGCCACCTGGTCGAACACGGGGCTCAGCACCGCCTCGAACACGCGGTTGGAGAACGCGTAGGCCAGGTCGAACTCGACCTTGCAGGCCACCGGTTCGTCCGGGTTGGGCGGCTGCGCCGGGTCGGGCTTCTTGAGCGGCTTGAACTGCCAGACGCCGTCGAGATTGGAGAACGGGCCGTCCACCAGCTTGAGTTTGACGAACTCGCCCTGCACCTGTTCGTTGCGCGTCGTGAACGACTGGCGCACGCCGGCATAGGACAGCCCCAGCCGCGCCGTCATCCCCGCGGGCGTGCCCGTTGCCGGATCGGCCTCGTGCTGCTCCAGGATCGTGCTGGACTCGCACCACGGCAGGAACTTCGGATAGGACTCCACGTCGACGACCAGCTCGTACATTTCGCGGGCGGAGTACCACAGGAGAACGGACTTCTTGACGTGCTTCATACAATGGAAGAATTTTAAGCGCCCCCATGCCCGCCCTCATCGCCGAGAACCGCCGCGCGCGGTTCGAATACCACATCGAAGAGACGTACGAGGCCGGCCTTGTCCTGCAAGGCTGGGAGGTCAAGGCCATCCGCGCGGGCCAGGTGCAGCTGACCGACGGCTACGTCGTCATCCGCAACGGCGAGCTGCACATGATCGGCTGCCGCATCAACGCGCTGCGTTCGGCGTCCACCCACGTGAATCCGGAGGCCGACCGCACCAAGAAGCTGCTGATGAAGGGCGAGGAGATCCGGCGCCTGATCGGCAAGGTCGAGCAGCGCGGATTCACGATGGTGCCGCTGAACCTGCACTTCAAGGGCAGCTACGTGAAGGCGGACATCGCACTGGCCAAGGGCAAGGCCGACCACGACAAGCGCAACACGATCAAGGAACGCGATTGGGAGCGCGAGAAGGGGCGGCTGATGCGGCACAAGGTGACCGGGCCGGCAAAAGGCTGAGCGAAGCGGGAAGCCATCCGGCCCGGTCATCCTGCGCGCAGCGAAGCGAAGTCGCAGGATCCACCCCGGCCAGGACGCCTGCCGACCGCGACATCGCGCGGTGCGTGGATCCTGCGACTGCGCGCAGGATGACGCTCTTCATGGCGTCCCGGCGCCGGGCCTCGCGAACGACCTGCCGTACTGGCTCTGGCGTCCCCGGATGCCTGATTGCGCAGGGCCCGGGTCGAGACGGTATCTACGCGCGGTTCAGCTTGTCCAGCGCCTGCTCCAGGTCACGGATCAGGTCGTCCGGATCCTCCAGCCCGATCGACAGCCGCACCAGCGTGCCCGCGTAGGCGCCCACGCGCCCCGAGTCCGGGCGATACGGCACGGCCAGGCTCATCGGCCCGGCCCAGGACCAGCCGATGCCGAACAGCCGCAGGTCGTCGACGAAACGGTCGACGCGATCCGGCGCGATGGCCGGATCGAAGGCCAGCGTCATCAGGCCCGCCGCCGCGCGGCACTGCGCGGCCCAGTGCTCGTGCCCCGGCGATCCGGGCGTGGCCGGGTGGAGCACGCGCGCGAACTCCTTGCGGCCCAGCGCCCACTGCGCGATGCGGCGCGTCGAGGCGTCCTGCGCGGCGTAGCGCAGCGCCACGGTCTGCAGGCCGCGCAGCACCAGCTCGACGTCGCTCGGCCCGACGCCCAGGCCCAGCCGGCAGTGGCTCAGCGCCAGCTGGTCGTGCAGCGCCTGCGAGCGTGTGACGACGGCGCCCATCATCACGTCGGCCCCGCCGGACGGGTACTTGGTGAGCGCATGGATCGTGACGTCGACGCCGAGCTCGGGCGACGCGCCGGGGTCGAGGTCGAAGGCGTCGAACGCGATGCCGCTGCCCCAGGTGTTGTCCAGCGCCACGGTCGCCCGCGGCGCGTGCGCGCGCACCGTGCGCACGAGGCCGCGCAGGTCCGGGAACTCCATCGTCACCGAGCCGGGCGGCTCGATCCACACCAGCTTGACGTCCGGGCCGAGCGCCGCGCGCAGCGACTCGAGGTCCATCGGGTCGTACAGCCGGTGCGAGATGCCCCAGCGCGCCAGCTCGTGCGCGGCCAGGCTCTTGTTCGGGAAGTACGCGTTGGCGGGGATCAGCACCGTGTCGCCGCTGGACAGCAGCGACTGGTCGACGAGCGCGATGGCCGCCAGGCCGCTGGGCGCCAGCATCGCGTGGGTGCCGCCCTCCAGCGTGGCCAGGCGCGCCTCCAGCGTGAACGACGTCGGCGTGCCGTGCAGCCCGTACGTGTACGTGCTCTTGTCCAGCCAGTGGCTGGCGCGCATCGCCGCGACATCCTTGAACAGCACCGTCGACGCCCGATGCAGCGCCGGCGCCACTGCGGCGAAGCCGGGTGCGGGGACGTAGCCGTGATGGATCTGCTGCGTGGACTTCGCGTCCCGGGCGCCGTCGTCGCTCATCGTCAGATCGGCAGTGCGACCAGGTCGTGGCCTTCGGTGGCGACGATGCGGGCGCGCGTGAACTCGCCCACCTTCAGCTGCTTGGACACTTTTTCCGGCGGCAGCAGGCGCACGAGGCCGTCGATCTCCGGTGCGTCGGCATACGAGCGCCCGACGCCGCCCTTCTTGCCCAGCATGGGCGCCTTGTCCACCAGCACCTGCATCGTGGCGCCGACGCGGCGCTGCAGCTTGGCGGTGGACACATCCTCGGCGACCTGCATGAAGCGCGCGCGGCGCTCCTCGCGCAGGTCCTGCGGCAGCTGGTCGGCCAGTTCGTTGGCGGCGGCACCCTCGACCGGCGAGTAGGCAAAGCAGCCCGCGCGGTCGATCTGCGCCTCGCGCACGAAGTCCAGCAGCGTGTCGAACTCGGCTTGCGTCTCGCCGGGGAAGCCGGCGATGAAGGTGCTGCGGATCACCAGCTCGGGGCACTTGGCGCGCCACTCCTGGATGCGCTCGAGCGTGCGCTCGCCGGTGCCCGGGCGCTTCATGCGCTTGAGCACCGCGGGGTGGGCGTGCTGGAACGGGATGTCCAGGTACGGCAGGATGCGGCCCGAGGCCATCAGGTCGATGACGCCGTCCACATGCGGGTACGGGTACACGTAGTGCAGGCGCACCCAGGCGCCGTACCTGGCGGCCAGGTCGCCCAGGCGCTCGCACAGGTCGAGCATGCGGGTCTTGACCGGCTTGCCGTCCCAGAAGCCGGTGCGGCACTGCACGTCGACGCCGTAGGCCGAGGTGTCCTGGCTCACGACCAGCAGTTCCTTGACGCCCGCCTCGAACAGGCGCTGCGCCTCGCCCAGCACGTCGCCGACAGGCCGCGAGACGAGGTCGCCGCGCATGCTCGGGATGATGCAGAACGTGCAGCGGTGGTTGCAGCCCTCGCTGATCTTCAGGTAGGCGTAGTGGCGCGGCGTGAGCTTGATGCCCTGCGGCGGCACGAGGTCGACGAAGGGGTCGTGCGGCTTGGGCACGTACTGGTGCACCGCGTCCATCACCTCCTGCGTGGCGTGCGGACCCGTGACGGCCAGCACCTTCGGGTGCACCTCGCGGATCAGGCTGTCGCCACCGGCCTTGCCCGGCTTGGCGCCCAGGCAGCCGGTGACGATCACCTTGCCGTTCTCGGCCAAAGCCTCGCCGATCGCGTCCAGGCTCTCCTTGACGGCGTCGTCGATGAAGCCGCAGGTGTTGACCACCACGAGGTCTGCGCCCGAGTAGCTCTTGCTGGTGCCGTAGCCCTCGGCGCGCAGCTGGGTCAGGATCAGCTCCGAGTCGGTCAGCGCCTTCGGGCAGCCGAGGGAGACGAACGCGATCGTCGGCTCCTTGCCGCCGGCCGGAGTTTCAGTGGTGGGGTAAGTCGTTGATTCCATTGGGCTTTCTTGCAGTGGAACCAGCCCACGGCGAACCCGTCATTGTAGCCGGCCGCGGGAAATCGCGCAGCACCCGGCGCTCGGGCGGTCAGGACGCGCGTCCAGCCGACCCGCCGCAGTTCGTGCGCCAGCCCGGCGCCTGCCATCGACCTCCGGCCACCCCGGCATGGCGCCCTGCGGCACGCACTTGGTTACGCGATTCCCCCAGAATGGGGGTCGGCGGCGCGCGCCGCGATGCAGCAGAATCGCCCTCGGCACCCAGCGGGCGCCGGCCCGTCGGCCGGTTCGGTCTCGAAGTCGTTCGCAGCGCCAGCGCTGCAGAGTCCGGAGCCTCGGCCCGGGCGCGCCATCGAACCGAGGCGAGTCGCGAGATCCTGCCCGGATCCCACTCACCCCAGCTTCCACCATGCTTTTCGGAAAACCGCCTCCGGGCCTCCCGCGCTGCGCGCACGCATTCCTGGGTTCGCTCGCAGCAGCGACACTGGCCACGATGGTCGCGGGATGCGGCCAGGCGCATTCCAACGAAAGCGGGAACGACAAGATGATCCTCGGACTGTTCAAGGGCAAGACAAGCTCGGTGGTCGACGCCTCGGTCGGTGCGCCGCTCGTGCGCCAGCCGGCCCTGCCGGCCACGTTCACGGCGCCGGCCACGCCGGGCTATCCGCAGGTCCGCGACCTTGGCGGCGACGCGTTGCCGCCTGCCGGCAAGCTGACGCCCCAGGAATCGGACAGCCAGCCGATACGCGCCTATGTCGCACCGGGTTCTGCCGGGCACCCTGGCGTGGCGGTCGTCAACATCTACGAGCCCCGGCGCGAGACGCAGTTGTGGCAGATGGCGCCGCACGACGACCTGCGGTTCGGCAGCCGGCGCGCCGCGCAGTTCTCGCCCGACCAGGCCCGCTGGGTCGCGTTCGACGCCGAGTCGGTGACCGCCCTGCCCGCCGGGCGCGTGCTGATCCACCTGACCTGCGACAAGCCCGTGCCCACCGACGGCCTGTACGTCTACGACCTCGCCGCCGACCGCCTTGCCCTGCTCGCCGAAGGCGTCACGCCCGACTGGTCGCAAGGCCTGCCGTTCAAGTTCGTCGACACCTTGCAGGTCACCCCGGACGCCGTGCTGGTGCTGTTCCATTCCGACAAGGAGCGCCTGGGGCCGCAGCGCTACGTGAACCGCTTCGACCACCTCATGCTGTTCTCGAGCGCGCATCGCGACGGCGTGCCCGTGCTCAAGCTGGGCCTGGACGACGGCAACGTCCGCCAGTGGGGCCTCGTGGGCAAGACGCTGTGGCTCAGGACCTCGGACGACCGCGGCGCCAAGCCGCGCGAAGCGATCTGGTCGCTGGACCTCGCCAAGGTGCTTTGATCCAAACATCGACAGGGAGACCGCGGCTCGCGCCGCTTGAAAACACATGACGGTCAACGACCACGACAGCCTTTCGCCGCGCGAGGCGGCCTACATCGCCCACAACTGCTACTTCACGCTCAAGGATTGGATGACCGGCACCGCCGTGGCGGGCGTTGAGACGCGCGCCAACGTGCGCCAGATGGTGCTGGGCGACGGCAAGAGCGCCCAGCAGAAGGCCGGCGGCGCCAACACCACGCTGCGCGGCACCGACGTCGGGGGCGCCCGGCTGGATCGCGTGTTCCAGGGTTCGACGGCCGGCCTGCGCACGGGGTTCGGCTACATCCTGCGGTTCAACCGCGGCAACTCGCGCCACGTGATCGTCGCCACGCGCGGCACCCGCGCCGAGCACAGCAAGGCCGACCTCTACACCGACGCCCACGGCTCGCTCACCGGCTTCGGCGGCTACGGCCTCGTCCACACGGGCTTCAAGAACACGTTCGACAGCATCCGCGGCGGCCTGGCCTCCGACGACAGGCACGTCATGGACGCCGACATCGTGCATTGCGTGGGCCACAGCCTCGGCGGCGCGGTCGCCACGCTGGTCGCGGCGCACTATGCCGAGCGGGGCAAGGCCGTCAAGCTCTACACCTTCGGCTGCCCGCGCGTGGGCGCGTTCGGCGCGCAGCGCGCGATGGAGCAGGCGCTGGGCAAGCTCAATGTCTACCGCGTCTCGCACGACCTCGACCCGGTCACCATGGTCGGTCCCTACCCGTTCGGCCACCTGAACCCCAATCCCGACGACGTCAACAACATGATGATGACGTCGCCGACCGGCCGCCTGCTCAGCACCGCCAACCACGACATGAACGAGTACGTGCTGCGCGTCTCGCGCGACCGCATGAGCTGGGACAGCGTCCGCGCGCTCGGCGCCGCCGTCGACCACGACAACGCGGTGATGGCGCGCTGGCTGCTGCGCAGCTCGGACAACCCCAACTGGATCACGCGCCAGACCGCCAAGGGCCTGAGCTACCTGATGAAGGCGCTCAGCGGACTGTTGTCGGCCGCCGGCCTCATCGGCGTGACGGCGTTCACCGCGGTCGACCTGTTCATGGCGGTGCTCGCGTCGAACATGAGCCGGATGGCCGATCTGGACGCCGACATCTGCGAGGCCATGCGCCAGGCCGCCGGCTGGGCGGGCGTCGTGATCAAGAGCGCGGCGCACATCACGGCCCAGGTGGTCCGGGCGATCCTCGAGACGATGATGCGCGTCCTCAGGCCGATCGCCGTGCAGGCGCTGTTCCTCGCCGGCACCACCGGCGATGCGCTGCCGCTGGTCATCGCGGGCGCGTCGTCGCTCACCGGCTCGGTGCTCTGAAGCGCTGCGCGACACTCGCACCATGACGACCCTCGACCGCACGCGCTTCGAACACCTGTACCTCAACGCGAACAGCATCGCGGAGATCGCGCTGCTGCGAGCGCTCGACAGGGCCGCCGCGCCACGGCCCGAGCCGACGCTCGAACAGCGCGCCGCCAACGAGGCGCTCGTGCACGCGCTGAACCACCCCGATCCGGCCACGTTCGACTGGTCGGCGCTGCAGGGCGTCTACGGCTTCGACGGCCCGCTCGACGCCGCACCAGCGGCCGCCGGCACGACGGCGCCACCGCCGGCCCGCCTGCCGGGCTTCGACGAGATGGTGGGCTTCGACGACGACGAGGACCTGGACGCCCCCGTGGACATCGGTCGCTATCTCCAGCGCGTCGACGCGGCGCGGCCGCAACTGCAACCGCGCATCGACGACTGCTTCGCGCGCGCCGACATCGCGGCGCTGGAATCGGCGCTCGCCACGCTGCCCGGCGACCGCCCGCCGCTCACCGCCACGCTGACGCCCGATGCGTTCACGCGATGGCTGGAGCTCTACGAAGCGCACCACGACGGCATGGAGGCCACCGTGCACGGCATCCGGCGCCTGGAGCCGATCCTGGGCTGAGACCGCGGTCGCCGCCCGGCCGATCGCCGCTGGCCAGGCCGCGCGGGATTCGCGCGGTTTGCGCCTTCCCGGCCAGAGGATGCGTACCATCGGCATGGTTCGCATCAACCCGCATCGCCGCCATGTGCCGCAACATCCGGACGCTCTTCAACTTCGACCCGCCGGCCACCGAGATCGAGATCCGCGACGCCTCGCTGCAGTTCGTGCGCAAGCTCAGCGGCTTCACGGTGCCGTCCAGGGCCAACGAGGCGGCGTTCGAGCGGGCCGTCGACGAAGTGGCCGCCTCGGCGCGCGCGCTGATCGCGTCGATGGTGACGACGGCGCCGCCGCACAACCGCGAGGTCGAGGCCGCGAAGGCCAAGGCGCGGTCCGTGGCGCGTTTCGGGCCGCGCGGCTGATGCGCGCGCACCGGCCGCGGGTCAGGCCGCGCGCGGCAGCAGGCCCTGCAGGATCTCGAACACGGTGCGCGCGGTGCTGTCGCGCGTGTGACCGGCGTACTTGCGTGCGAAGGCCTGCGCCTGCTGCCTGAAGGCCGGCTCCGACAGCAACCGCTCCAGCATGCCCGCGTATTCCGGCGTCGACGCGCGCCCCGGCACCACCAGCCCGGCGCCATAGGCCTGCAGCCGCTGGCCCGCCAGGTACTGCTCGTTGGCTGGGGCACGCCCGGCGCCGGCACCATGAAGCCCGAGCCGAGGATCATCGCCGGCAGCCCGAGCGCGCGCGCCGCGGGCACGCGCGAGCGAGCGGCAGGTCGCGCGCGACGTGGCCGAGGTTGCGGACGAACTCCCAGGCGATCAGGACGCGGGCCATGCGCGCCCTCCTCCTCGACGATCCATCAGGCCGAGGTCAGCGCTTGGCCGGCGGGAACCCCGGGATCGGGAACATCGCCTCGCCCGGCTTGCCCATCTGCTCCTGCATCTGCTCGAACATCTTCTTGGACTGCTCGAGGTAGCTGCCCATCAGGTTCTGCAGCATCGGCGCCTGGCCGCTCATGAACTTGGCCCAGCCGTCGGGCGTCAGCGCCGTGGCGTCGTACAGGCCCTTGCCGCCTTCGGCGAAGCGCGCCTGCATGTCGGCCAGCGCGGCCAGGTTCTTCTCCAGGTACGAGCCCATGACGCCCTGCATCGCATGGCCGTAGAAGCGGATGATCTGCGCCAGCATCTGGGTGTTGAACATGGGCATGCCGCCGGTCTCCTCCTCGAGGATGATCTGCAGCAGGATGGAGCGGGTGAGGTCGTCGCCCGTCTTGGCGTCGCGCACCTCGAAGGCGGCGCCCTCGAGCACCATCTTCTTGACGTCGGCCAGCGTGATGTACGAACTGGTCAGCGTGTCGTAGAGCCGGCGGTTGGGGTACTTCTTGAGGATGCGCAGGCCCTCGGGCGCTGCCGGATCGGCGCTGGCCTTGGTGGTGCGACGCGTCGTGACCATGGAGTGTCCCCGGTGGGTTGATTGCTCATCGATTCTAGAGGCGGCCCGCTGCGGTGCAGCAAGGGGAATCCCCGGCCGAATGCGCACAGGGTCTTCGCAAGGCCTGTACGCTGGCGGGGAGCCCCCCTTTCCACGAAGACATTCCATGAGCACCGACCAACGCATCGAGCACGACGCCTGGGGCGACATCCCCGTCCCGGCCGACCACCTGTGGGGCGCCCAGACGCAGCGCTCCATCGAGCACTTCGCGATCTCCACCGAGCGCATGCCGCCCGAGCTGCTGCAGGCGCTCGCGCTGGTCAAGAGCGCGGCGGCGCGCGTCAACGAGCGCGCCGGCCGGCTGCCTGCGGCCAAGGCCGACGCGATCGCGCGCGCCGCGGCCGAGGTGATCGAGGGCCGCTGGGACGCCGAGTTCCCGCTGTCGGTCTGGCAGACCGGCTCGGGCACGCAGAGCAACATGAACATGAACGAGGTGCTGGCCAACCGCGCCTCGCAGCTGCTGGGCGGCCCGACGGGCCTGAAGCGCCTGGTGCACCCGAACGACGAGGTCAACCTCGGCCAGTCGTCCAACGACGTGTTCCCCACCGCGATGCACGTGGCCGCCGTGCAGGGCCTCGCGCAGCACGTCATCCCGGCGCTGCAGGGCCTGCGCGCGACGCTGGACGCCAAGGCCAGGGCGTTCGACGGCATCGTCAAGATCGGCCGCACCCACCTGCAGGACGCGACGCCGCTGACCCTCGGCCAGGAGATCTCCGGCTGGGTCGCGCAGCTCGATCACGCCGAGCGCGCGCTGCACGCCGCCCTGCCCGAGCTGCGCGAGCTGGCGCTCGGCGGCACGGCGGTGGGTACCGGCCTGAACACGCCGGCCTCGTTCGGCGCCGACGTGGCGGCCGAACTCGATCGCATGACCGGCCTGGGCTTCGTCACGGCCCCCAACAAGTTCGCCGCGCTCGCGGCGCATGACGCGATCGTGCGCGCGCACGGCGCGCTCAAGGCGCTGGCGGCGGCGCTGACCAAGATCGCCAACGACGTGCGCTGGCTCGCGAGCGGCCCGCGCAGCGGCCTGGGCGAGTTGCAGATCCCCGAGAACGAGCCGGGCAGCTCGATCATGCCGGGCAAGGTCAACCCGACGCAGTGCGAGGCGCTGACGATGCTGTGCTGCCAGGTGATCGGCAACGACGTCGCGGTCGGCATGGCCGGCGCCAGCGGCAACTTCGAGCTGAACGTCTACAAGCCCGTGATGATCCACAACCTGCTGCAGAGCGTGCGGCTGCTGGACGACGGCATGCGCGGATTCGACAGGCACTGCGCGCAGGGCATCGAGCCGCACCGCGAGCGCATCGCCGAACTGCTGCACAACTCGCTGATGCTGGTGACGGCGCTCAATCCGCACATCGGCTACGACGCCGCGGCGCAGATCGCGCGCACCGCGCACGCCAAGGGCCTGAAGCTGCGCGACGCGGCGATCGCCTCGGGCAAGCTCACCGGCGAGCAGTTCGACGCGTGGGTGCGCGCCGAGGACATGGTGCGTCCCGACTGAGCGTCTCGCGCGCTCGCGCATACCCATGTGCGTGACGCGCCGCGCGCGCGGCGCTTCGGCAAAGGTGACAACGCCGAACGCAGGGGGCGGAGCAGCCACTCGCGTTCTGAAGCGCGCCGGCGCGTGGCGTCGATCGCGCGATCAGCCCTCGCACGCCGTTTGCCCAACGGTGTCCACCGAGCCCCCAGCTCGACAGGAGACACCGCCATGGACGAACCGCGCCTCAGCCGTCGACGCCTGCTCACCGCGGGCGCCGTCATCGGCGCCGTGCCCGTCGCCACTGCCGCCGCGGCCGCGGCTCTCGGCGGTCGCGAGGTGCCGGACAAGGAAGGCCATGCCAACGCGCCCGTCGGCGTGGAGAACACCTCCGGCTGGACCTGGTTCACCGACGCCGAGGCGGCCTTCGTCTCGGCCGCGACGGGCCGTCTGATCCCCGCCGACGACCTTGGACCGGGCGCCGTCGAAGCCGGCGTGCCCGTCTTCATCGACCGCCAGCTCGCGGGCCCTTACGGTCGCGGCGAGCGCTGGTACATGCAGGGGCCATGGGGGCCCGGCACGTCCACGCAGGGCTGGCAGACGCGGTTGACGCCGGCCGGCATGTACCGTGCGGCGATCAAGGCCATCGACGCCGTCGTGGCGCGCGAGGGCAAGGCCGCCACGTTCGCGAAGCTCGCGGCGGCCGACCAGGACGCCTTCCTCAAGAAGCTCGAGAGCGGCGACGCGAAGCTCGACGGCGTCGACGCCAAGGAGTTCTTCAAGCAGCTGCTGCAGAACACGCTCGAGGGCTTCTGGAGCGATCCGGTCTACGGCGGCAACCGCGACATGGTGGGCTGGAAGCTCATCGGCTTTCCCGGCGCGCGCTACGACCAGTCGGAGTTCGTCGGCAAGCACGGCGAGAAGTACCCGCTGCCGCCAGTGGGCATCCGTGGCCGCGTCGAGTGGACGAGGAGCTGACATGGCCAGGAAGCTTCCTTCGGTCGACGCGTTGCTCGTGGGCTTCGGCTGGACCGGCGCGATCATGGCGCAGGAGCTCACGCAGGCCGGAATCGACGTGCTGGCGCTCGAGCGCGGCGCGTGGGCCGACACCTCGCGCGAGTTCGCCACCACGTTCGCGCAGGACGAGCTGCGCTACTACTGGCGCCACGACCTGTTCCAGGCCGCCGCGCACGACACCCAGACGATCCGCAACGACGCGAGCCAGGTGGCGCTGCCGATGCGCAGGCTCGGCTCCTACCTGCCCGGCACCAACGTGGGCGGCGCCGGCGTCCACTGGAACGGCCAGACCTGGCGCTTCCTGCCCACCGACTTCGTCGCCCGCAGCCACAACGAGCAGCGCTACGGCGCCGCGGCGCTGCCCGACACGATGACCATCCAGGACTGGGGCATCACCTACGACGAGCTCGAGCCGCACTACGACAAGTTCGAGAAGGTCTGCGGCATCAGCGGCAAGGCGGGCAACCTGCGCGGCGAGATCCAGGCGGGCGGCAACCCGTTCGAGGGCGTGCGCCAGAACGAGTACCCGAACCCGCCGATGGCGATGAGCTATCCGCCCACGCTGTTCGCCGAGGCGGCCAGGGGCCTGGGGCTCCATCCGTTCCCGCAGCCGTCGGCCAACATGTCGCGCGCCTACGTGAACCCGTACGGCGTGCGCCTGGAGGCCTGCACCTACTGCGGCTTCTGCGAGAAGTTCGCCTGCGGCAACTATTCGAAGGCGAGCGCGCAGACCACGATCCTGCCGGCGCTGATGAAGAAGCCGAACTTCCGGCTGCGCACCGAGTGCGAGGTGATGAAGGTCAACCTCGACTCGAGCGGCAAGCGCGCGGTCAGCGTCACCTACGTCGACGCGTCGGGCGAGGAATTCGAGCAGCCGGCCGACATGATCGTGCTGTGCTCGTACATCCTGAACAACGTGCGCCTGATGCTGCTCTCGGGCATCGGCGCGCCGTACGACCCGCAGACCGGCCAGGGCGTCATCGGCAAGAACTACGCGTACCAGATCACCTCGTCGGTGAACCTGTTCTTCGACGACAGGATCCTCAATCCGTTCATCGGCGCCGGCGCGCACGGCATGCTGGTCGACGAGTGGAACGGCGACAACTTCGACCACTCGGGGCTGGGCTTCATCGGCGGCGGCTACCTCGGCGTGGTGCAGACCGGCGCGCGGCCGATCGAGACGCACCCGGTGCCCGACGGCACGCCCAAGTGGGGCAGCGCGTTCAAGAAGGCCATCGCGGCCAACTACCTCAAGACGATGAGCATCGCGACGCACGGCGCCGTGATGAGCCATCGCGGCAACTTCCTGGACCTCGACCCGACCTACCGCGACGTCTACGGCCGGCCGCTGCTGCGCATGACGTTCGACTTCACCGACAACGAGCACCGGATGTCGGACTACCTGACCGACCGCGCCACCGACATCGCCCGCGCGATGAAGCCGCGCGAGCTCGTGATCAACAAGCGCACGGGCAGCTGGGACGTGGTGCCGTACCAGACCACGCACAACACCGGAGGCGCGATCATGGGCGCCGATCCGCGGACCAGCGCGGTCAACAAGTACCTGCAGTCGTGGGACGTGTCCAACCTGTTCGTGATGGGCTCCAGCGCCTTCCCGCAGAACCCGGGCTACAACCCGACCGGCACCGTCGCCGCCCTCGCCTACCACTCGGCCGCCGCGATCACCCAGCGCTACCTCAAGGCGCCCGGCGCGCTGGTGTAGCGACATGCGCACGCATCCTCTGGTCGCATTGGCCGTCGTCGCGGCCACCATCACCACCGTCGCCGCGGTGGGCCAGTCCATCCCCGTGCCGCCCCAGCAGCCGCTGAAGAAGGCGCACCACGCCGACGCGGCGCTGGACGCGCGCCCGGCCGCGTCCACGGCGGTGCCCAGGTGGCTGATCGCGCCGCCGGCGTCGGCGGCCTCGGGCGCCGCCGCGGCCGC
>DATCRO010000872.1:0-3028 GCA_036569025.1 Burkholderiaceae bacterium | reverse complement strand
ACCAGGTAGTCGATCATCCAGGCGACGGTGGTCTGGTCGCGTTCGAAGTAATGCGTGTGCGCGCCCAGTCCGAGGCAGACCTCGGCCTCGCGCGCGGCGTCCAGCACCGTGTCGACCGGCGGCATCGGGTCGAAGCCGGTGTAGGCGTCGGCGCGGCCGAACGGGTCGGCGTCCAGCGTGTCGACCATCGGGTGCCGCAAGGCCGCCTCGTCGCCGGCGTGGCTCCAGAGCCAGCGTCCGACGTAGTCGCCGCTGCAGAACGCATTCATCCAGCGCTGCACGCCGACGTCGGCCGCGCGCGGCCCGAACATCGCGCCGTTGCGCGCCAGCACCCACGCGTACAGCCCGGGAAAGCGCGCCGCATACAGCTGGCGCAGCGGACAGCCCAGCGTGAGCAGGCTGACCGGCGGCAGCGCGCTGCCGTGCACGACGGGCGCGTCGCCGGGCCGCGGCGCGGCCTGGTCCCGGCTGGACAGGAAGCGCAGCAGCTCCGCGCTGATGACGGTGCCCTGGCTGTGCGACACGATGACGATGCGGTCGTAGCCGCGCGAGCGCACGTGCTCCAGCAGCGCGACGTAGCGCGAGAAGATGTGGGCGCGCGGGATGTCGGTGCGCGGGAACTCGCGGAAGTGGTTGTCCACGTCCATCGCGACGTCCAGCGGGCCGCGCAGCGACGGTAGGCGGCGCGACAGCGTGCCGCCCAGCACCGACAGCGCCGCACCGATGCCCGCGGCGCTGAAGACCAGTGCCTGCAGCGGCGCGAACAGCGTGCGCGTCGCGCCGGAGGCGCGCGTCTGCAGGCCGCCGATCCAGCCCATCGCCTCGGTCAGGCCGGCGGCGGCGATCCACGCCGCCACCTTGTCGTGATCCCAGACGGTGGACAGGAAGACCAGCGTGATGCCCGCGCTCAGCACGACGCCGAACGCCGTGATGACGGCCACCGCCAGGTCCAGGCGCCGGTAGCCGGCCGTGAGCCAGCGCCCCAGCTCGCGTGCACGCCGGGCCTGCGCCGCGAGCGGCACGCGGCGGTCGGGCCCGGCCTCGCGCGGCCGGGCCGCGCCCTGGCGATTGCGGCGCCGATCCAGTTCCTGCCGGTGCGCGTCGCGGCGGGCATCGACGATCAGCTTGAGCTCCGCGAGCACGCTGGGGGTGAACATCACCACCAGGTAGGCCACCAGGAGCATCAGCAGGGTGGCGAGCACCGAGAAGGCGCTCGTGGAGTTGGCGTAGCGGTCGTACAGCACGGTGCTGGCCGTGGGCATCGGCGCCACGGCCGCCTCCCTCGCGGCGTTCCGGCCCTGCCACATGCAGGCGTTGGGGCCGGCGGTGGACGCCGGCAGCGCATCGCCCGGGACCGGGGCATAGGCGAACACGCAGGGCTGGTAGGCCACGCCGTCGACGGACTGGCTCAGCACGTTGTTGCCGAGCGCCCAGATCGTCATCGTCATGACCAGGAACATGCCGATCGACACGGTGATGCCCAGGCGCCCCGTCGCCACGCTCGCGCGCGACGCGTGGCCCGACTCGAGCCGCGCGACCTGGCCCGCGACGAACCACGCGACCAGCAGCGGCCCCGCGACGATCCACCACCACTTGATGGCCAGCAGCACCGTCTCGGTGGTGAACAGGGCGGCGTGCACCCACACCTCGCGCCACTGCTCCGAATCGAGCGTGGGCATCTCGTGGATGGCGCTGGCCACCATCAGCAGCGCGGAGGCGCCCCACATCCAGCTGCCCGCGGCGTGCACCAGCGGGAAGCGGTCGTCGGCAATGCGCAGCATCGACTGGTTGGCCAGCGTCAGCAGCACGAGGAACGTGATGGCCGTCAACCACTGCAGCAGGCCCGGGCCGGACAACGCGCCGACGACGATCGCCGCGATGGCCAGCCCCATCAGCGCGACCGGCGCCGCGGCCTGCAGCCACTTGCCGTCGCCGCGGCGATAGAGCAGCCGCAGGCCGGCCAGCACGATCAACGCGCCGGCGATGCCCATGTGCAGCCAGGTCTGGTGCGTGCGTGCGGCCTCGCGCGCCGCGGCGTCGTGCGTGATCTCGGGCGCCAGGCCCGAGGTGAAGCCCAGGAACACCAGCAGCACGCCCAGCAGCGCGAGCTGGGCGAACAGCAGCGCCAGGCCGTTGACGAACAGCCAGTCGAGCGCGATCTGCAGCCAGGCGAGCACGCTCCAGGCCCACGCGTAGGCACGCGCCCAGGGCGTGCCCGGGACGCGCGCGCGCCGCAGCTGGCCGCTCATCTCGTCGACCGTGCCGCGCCCGAGCTTGGACAGCCGGAACACGAGCGTGAACAGCTCCGAGACGATGCGCGGCATCGAGCCGGACAGGCGCGACAGGTCCGCCCAGTACATCTCGTAGATGTCGACGTCGGCGGTCTTCGTGTCGACGCCGGCGCGCAGCTGGTCGGGGCCGACGCCGTGGCGTTCCAGCGCGGTGCAGGCGGTGTCGTAGGTCTCCGGCGTCGCGCCGTTGCGCAGGTGCTTGGCCAGCAGGTAGTTGGTCAGCGCGATGCCGCGGTCCTTGTCGACCGCCGGCACGCCGAGCTCGGCCTGCGCGGCGGCGGCGCCCGGCGCGGCCGGGGGCGGGGCGGCGGGCGTGTCCTCGGCCCAGCCGTGGCGGTGGAAGTCCGAGCGCAGCGACTGCCGGAACGACTTGGCCACCGAGCGATCCTCGCTGCTGGGCGTGGCCTGCGACTCGCGCTCGACCTGGGGCACCGCGCCGGCCTGCGGCGCCAGCGGCGGCACGCGCAGCGCCAGCGCCTCGCCGGACGACGACGTGTAGCACGTGCCATCGGGGGCGGACGACACCAGCAGTTCGACGACGGCGCGCGCGGTGTCGCCGGGCTGCTGGTCGGCCACGCCGTGCACGGCGATGACGGCGACGCGGGGAGTGGTCAAGGCGGGTCTCCTCGGTGCGCCGTCCACCGGCGCCGGGCCACGTTAGTTGAGCCCGCGCGCGAGCGTCAAGCCGGCGCGCTCCCTCGACCAGGGGACGCTCAGGCCGGCGCGCCGCCCGGCAG
>DATCRO010000871.1:0-3262 GCA_036569025.1 Burkholderiaceae bacterium | reverse complement strand
TTCTTCTCGTCGCCGTCGCCGATGGACTTCAGCACGAGACGCGTGCACGCCGCTGCCTCGCTCGCCGGGCAGTTGGCCGCGAGCTTGCGCAGCAGGGGGCCGCGCTCGGCGGCCGGCACGGCCTGCGCGCCCTCGTCGGTGTCCCACGAGTAGAACGCGAGCAGGCGCCATTCGCTGCCCTTGAGCGGCTTGCCCTCGCGCGCGTCGGCCAGCACCTGCGCGATCGGGCGCCCGCTGGCCATGCCCAGCTGCAGCAGCTGCATCACCTGCGCGGCGTCGACCTCGCCAGGCAGGCGCGTGAGCTCCTTGCGGTCGGGGCTGAACAGGATCAGCGTCGGGTAGCCGACCACCTTGAACTTCGTGCCCAGCCTCTGCGCGCCCGGTGCGTCGCCGTCCAGGTGCACGGCCACGAAGCTCCTGGACTGCTCGGCGAAGTCCTGGCGGTTGAACAGCGTGGCCTTGAGCTGGTTGCACGGCGGGCACCACACGGCGCCCCAGTACAGCAGCACCGGCTTGTTCTGCGCCTTGGCGGTGGCGAAGGCCTTGTCGATGTCGGCGTCGCTGCTGGCGTCCTGCCAGGCCACGTTGCCCGGCGGCGGGCCGTCGACGGCATGCGCGGCCGAGCCGAAGCCGGCCACCGCCGCGGCGAGCGCGATGACGAGGGCGGACGACTTCAGGGAACGGGCGGAGGTGGGCGACAAGCGGATCATCGAAACGGTCTCCAGGACGTGGATGGCGGCAACCGAACCCGCCCGGCGCCGGGTGGGCGTCGAGCGGCGCGGGCGGGCCGCGCGCGAAACGCGTATTGTCAGCCAGCGCGGGCGCGCATGCGCATGCGTCACGCCCGCGGGTGCGCGGGCTCAGGCGGGCGCGTCGCCGGCGTCGTGGCGGCCGTCGTCGTCCGGGCAACCGAGCGCCTGCTGCCCCGATTCCTCGTGCGGCTCGGGCGTCGCGCGCGCCAGCGCCATCCAGGTCGCGAACGGCAGGCGCAGCGCGCGGCGCGGGGCCGGGCGCAGCACGTCCAGCACGCCACCGAGCTCGACCATCACGCCATAGTCCTCCGGCACGTCGCCGGCGTCGCCGATGCCCTCGGCCAGCACGTACCAGCACTCGCGCGCCATCTGCCGGTAGGCCTCGCCCTTGGCGGGCCGGCGCAGGTCGCCGAGCAGGTCGGCGCGGCGGACCTTGATCTCATGGACGACGGGCTCGAGGTAGTCCTCCACGGTCGTGTTGCGCACCGAGAACAGGTCGGGCCGCGCGACCGTCCACTGGCCGGTGCCGGCCGCGTCGTCGCCGGTGCGCACGCGCAGCGACAGCCCGCGCCACGCGATGCGGCCCGCGCGCTGCATGGCGACGGCCACGCGGCCGATCAGCGCCTCGTGCGCGTCGCGCGCGGCGCGATTGCGCGCGAGCGTCGCGGCCAGCACCTGGATGCCGGCATCGGTGACGCGCAGCGTCTCGCGGCCATGGCCGTCGCGCATCCGCTCGACCCAGCCCGCGGCGAGCAGCTCCACCTCGACCAGGTCCTGGCTGGGCCAGCCGGCCGAGCGCCAGATCGCGCGCAGGCGGCGGCGGTGCAGTTCGGTCAAGGCGGGCGGCGAGGTCATGTCGAGCACACGAAAGTATCGGGTTGCTACCCGCTCATGGCGCGAGCTTCGAACAATCGAGGCGTTCCTTCAACCACCCTTCTGGAGACGAGCATGGGCAAGAAGATCCTGATGATCTGCGGCGATTTCGGCGAGGACTACGAGACGATGGTGCCGTTCCAGGCGCTGCAGGCGGTCGGCCACACGGTGCATGCGATCGCCCCGGGCAAGAAGGCCGGCGACTACGTGACGATGGCCATCCACGACTTCGACGGCGCGCAGACCTACAGCGAGAAGCCCGGCCACCGGTTCACGCTCAACGCGAGCTTTGCCGACACCCGCGCCGAGTCCTACGACGCGCTGGTGGTGCCCGGCGGGCGCGCGCCCGAATACCTGCGCATGAACTCGCAGGTGGTCGCGATGACGAAACACTTCCTGTCGGCCGGCAAGCCCGTCGCCGCGATCTGCCACGGCGCGCAGCTGCTCGCCGCCACCGGCCTGATCCAGGGCCGCAAGGTGTCCGCCTACCCGGCCTGCCAGGTCGAGGTGGAGCTCGCCGGCGCCGAGTACATCGGTGTCGCGGTCGACCAGGCCGTGACCGACGGCAACCTGGTGACGGCACCCGCCTGGCCCGCGCATCCGGCCTGGATCGCGCAGTTCCTGGCGGTGCTGGGCACGCGAATCAGCGTGTAAATCCGCCGTTCCGCGCTTGGCGACTTTGCCCGCCCGGGCGTACATTGGTCCGCGAGAGGTGGCCGCATCCTGCGCCACCTCTCCGCAGAGCCGCACGCCAGAAGCGACGCGGCCAGGCCAAGGAGACATCTGCATGTGTGAAATCTTCATCAGCGCCGATCCTGCGAGCTATGAAAGCCGCACCCGCTCGGTCCGCCTGCATGGCGTGGTCACGAGCATCCGGCTGGAGCACTTGTACTGGGAGGTGCTCGAGGAGATCGCGCGCCGCGACGGCATGAGCGTCACGCACCTGATCGAGAAGCTGTACGACGAGCTGGTGGCCGCCCGCGGCGGGGTCGGCAACTTCACGTCGTTCCTGCGGGTCAGCGCGCTGCGCTACGAGGCGCTGGTGGCGCGCGGCCGCATCCCGGCGGACGTGGGCGTGCCGATCCGCTCGCTCGACGCCAAGACGGTGCTGCGCGAACTGCCGCGCGGCTGGACGACGCCCAGCGAGGCGGCCAGCGCTGGCGACGCCCCACCCGCGCGCGCCCTGCAGCGCGCACTCACGCGCCTGCCGCACTGAAACGGCCGCGGGCGCGGCTCAGTCCACGCGAAATCGTCCCGGCGGAGCGTTGAGCTTCGCCGCGGCTTCGTCGATCGCTTCCGAGCACGTGCTCATCGCCTTGGCGAGCATGTCGACGAACGCGCGCGTCTTGGCGGGCATCAGGCGGCGGCCGGGGAACACGGCCCAGCATTGCGCGTCCGGCAGGCACCAGGCTGGCAGGATGCGCTGCAGCTCGCCACGCGCGAGATAGGGCTCGGCGAAGAAGTCGGCGACGGCCACCACGCCCGCGCCGCTGCGCGCCAGGCGGATCAGCACGTCGGGCGAGTTCGCGCGCACGTGCTGGCCGGGGACGATCTCGTGCAGCGGCGCCGCGGTGCCGCGGCGGGGCTTCGAGGACTTCGCCGTGGGCGCGGACCCGTTGGCGTGGGTGTCTCCGCCC
>DATCRO010000870.1:0-3351 GCA_036569025.1 Burkholderiaceae bacterium | reverse complement strand
TCGAGCGCCGACATCCGCCGCATCGCCGCGATCCGCCATCGCCTGGGCGAGCGCCTGGCGATCCTGGTTGGCGTGGACGACATCATCGTCGAGGGCATCGATGCCGGCGCGACGGGCTGGGTGGCGGGGCTGGTCAACGCGATGCCGGTCGAATCGGTGCGCCTGTTCGACCTCGCGATGCGTGCCAGATCGCCCGACGTGCTGCCCGCGACGCAGGCCCAGGTGCGCGCCGAGGCCGACGCGCTCTACGCCTGGTTCCACGCGTTGCTGACGCTCGACACCGTCCCGAAGTTCGTGCAGCTGATCAAGCTGGTGCAGCAGCAGGTGGGCCACGGCCACGAGCGCGTGCGCGCGCCGCGCCTGGTGCTCGAGGGCGCCGAGCGCGAACAGGCGCTGGCGCTGATCGCCGCGAAGCTGGCCGTGCGTCCGCGCCTGCGCGCCTGAGCATGGACGCCGCGATGACCGACGCCGACGCCCGCTTCGCCCGGCTCGCCGACGAGGAATGGGCCTGGCGCCTGGGCCAGTTCCCGCAGCTGGCCACCAGCGTCGGCGTCACGGCGCACGACGACCGGCTGGAGCGCGTCGACGCGGCCAGCCGCGCCGCGCGCCTCGCGCGCTGGCGGGCCACGCGCGAGGCGCTGGCGGCGATCCCCGTCGACGCCATGTCGCCGGCGGCGCGCATCGACCGCGCGGTCTACGAGAACCAGCTGCACGGGCTCATCGCGGCCATCGAGTCGCATGCCGACCGGATGCCGCTCAACAGCGACTCGAGCTTCCACGGGCCGCTGGTCGACCTGTGCGACGCGCAGCCGCTGGGCGACGCCGGCGAGTACCGCCGCTTCATCGCGCGGCTGGCCGACATCCCGCGCTTCTTCGACGAGCACATCGAGCTGATGCGCGAGGGCCTGGCCACCGGCTACACGGTGCCGCAGGCGGTGCTGGACGGCCGCGACCAGCCGCTGGCCGCGATCGCGAGCCTGTCGGACGCCGCCGCCACGCCGTTCTGGAAGCCGTTCACGGCGTTCCTGCCCGGCGTGCCCACCGCGGAGCGCGCCGGGCTGCAGGACGAGGCGCGCCGCGTCATCGAGGGCCAGGTGCTCCCGGCCTACCGCGCGCTCCTCGCGTTCCTGCGCGACACCTACGTGCCGAACGCGCGCCGCACGACCGCCGCCTGCGACCTGCCGGACGGCGACGCGTTCTACGCGGCGCAGATCCGCCACTACACGACGCTGGACCTGACGGCCGACGAGATCCACGAGCGCGGCCTGCGCGAGGTGGCGCGCATCCTGGCCGAGATGCACGAGGTGCGGCGCGCTGCGGGCTTCGACGGCGACCTGCCGGACTTCCTCGATTTCCTGCGTGCCGACCCGCAGTTCTACGCCCGCACGGCGCAGGAGCTCCTGGCGCACGCCTCCTGGATCTCCAAGCGCATCGACGGTCTGCTGCCGAAGTTCTTCGGCGTGCTGCCGCGCAAACCCTACGGCGTGGCGCCGGTGCCTGACGAGATCGCGCCGTACTACACCACGGGCCGCTACGTGCCCGCGCCGCGGCCCACGGGCTGCGCCGGCACCTATTGGGTCAACACGCACGACCTGCCGTCGCGCGCGCTCTACACGCTGCCCGCGCTGACACTGCACGAGGCGGTGCCCGGCCACCACCTGCAGATCGCGCTCGCGGCCGAGGTCCAGGACCAGCCCGCGTGGCGGCGCCACAGCTTCGTCGACGCGTACGGCGAGGGCTGGGCGCTTTACGCCGAGCACCTGGGCGCCGAGATGGGCGTGTACCTCACCCCGTACGAGCAGTTCGGGCGGCTCACGTACGAGATGTGGCGCGCGGCGCGGCTGGTCGTCGACACCGGCCTGCACGCCAGGCGCTGGAGCCGGGAGCAGGCGCGCGCCTACCTGCTGGAGCACACCGCGCTCAGTGCGCACGAGGTGGCCACGGAGGTCGACCGCTATGTCGGCTGGCCGGGGCAGGCGCTGTCGTACAAGATCGGCGAGATCACGATCCGCGAGCTGCGCGCGCGGGCTGAGCAGTCTCTGGGCGAGCGCTTCGACCTGCGTGCATTCCACGACGCCGTGCTGGCGCTGGGTTCGGTACCCTTGGGCCTTCTCGAGGAGCGCATCGCCGCGTGGATCGCGGTGCGCCTCGCTTCCTGACCCATCGTCCGAGGAACCCCGTGCCCCAACGTTTCCGACTTCTGCGCCTGGCCGCCGCCGCGCTCGCGTGCGTCACGTGCGTGCTCGCGCAAGCCCAGGCCTCCGCGCCCGCAGGTGCCGCGTCCGCGCCGGCTGCGCGCACCACGGCCGACATCATCAAGGACGCGCCGGCCAGCGCCTGGCGCCGGCCCGACCCGAACGACGTGCTCGCGATGACGCTGCCCTCGGGCATCGTGTGGATCGAGCTCGCGCCGCGCTTTGCGCCCAGGCACGCCGACAACATCCGGACGCTGGTCGCCCAGCACTACTTCGACGGCCTGTCCGTGCTGCGCGTGCAGGACAACTTCGTCGCGCAGTGGGGCGACCGCGACGCGGACGACGAGGATGCCACCAAGGGCCGTTCGCTCGGCGCCGCCAGGCGCACCCTCGAGCCGGAGTTCGCCATCAGCGACAAGGGCCTGAAGATCACGAGGTTGAAGGATCGCGACGTCTGGGCCCCGGTCACCGGCTTCGTCGACGGCTTTCCCGTGGCGGCCGATCCCAAGACGCACCAGGCCTGGATCGCGCACTGCTACGGCACGATCGGCGCGGGCCGCGGCAACACGGTCGACTCGGGCAACGGCTCGGAGCTGTACGCCGTGATCGGCCAGTCGCCGCGCGGCCTGGACCGCAACATCGCCCCGGTGGCGCGCGTGCTGCAGGGCATGGAACTGCTGTCGGCGCTGCCGCGCGGCAGCGGTCCGATGGGCTTCTACGACAAGCCCGAGCAGGACACTCGCATCCTGAAGGTCGAGCGCCTGGCCGACATGCCCGAGGCCACGCGGCCGGACGTGCGCGTCTTCCGCACCGACACCCCGCAGTGGGCGGAGATGATCGAGTCGCGCCGCAACCGCCAGGACGCGTGGTACGTGCACAAGGCCGGCGCGATCGACCTGTGCAACATCAGCGTGCCGGTGCGCATCGAGGCCAGGGCCGCGACTGACTGAGGCCGCACGCGTCAGCGCCGGGCGGCGCCGGCCGGCCCGTTGGCACGGTCGAGGATGACGGAGACGCTGCGCGTCCTGCCGGCGCGCCAGACCGTGAGCCTGCAGGTGTCGCCGGGCCGGTGCCGCTCGAGCGCGCGGCGCAGCTCCGGAAACGACGCGATGGGCGCGCCGTCCATGGCCGTGATGATGTCCACCTCGTCGCCGTC
>DATCRO010000869.1:0-2602 GCA_036569025.1 Burkholderiaceae bacterium | reverse complement strand
ACGTCGAGCTGCCCACCGCCGAAGGCCTGCGAGCGCTGGCGCCCGAGAAGGACGAGAGCGCCATCCGCCGCTCGATGGCGCGGCTGCGGCTTCGCATCGACGACACCCGCGAGGAGGCGCGCCGGGTGGTGCCGATCCGCGCGCTGCCGGGCGCCGCGCCGGCTGCCGCCAAGCCGCCGCCCTTCGCGCCCGCGGGCCAGAGCACGCAGATGATCGTGGGCGCCGACGCCACCGACGACCGCCACATCCTGGCCTCCAGCGCCACGCTCTACGGCGCCTACAAGCTCAAGCGGGTGTACTACTCGGCCTTCAGTCCCATCCCCGACGCGGCCCGCGCGCTGCCGCTGGCCGCGCCGCCGCTGATGCGCGAGCACCGGCTGTACCAGGCCGACTGGCTCATGCGCTTCTACGGCTTCGAGCACCAGGAGATCGTGGCCTCGCCCGACGGCCTGCTGCGGCTGGACGTCGATCCCAAGCTGGCCTGGGCGCTGGCGCATGCGGAGCGCTTCCCGGTCGACCTCAACCACGCCCCGCGAGAGATGCTGCTGCGCGTGCCCGGCCTCGGGGTGAAGGCGGTCGAACGGCTGCTGCAGGCGCGTCGCGTGCGAAGGGTGAGGGCAGACGACCTGCGGCGCCTGCATGTGCCGGCGCGCAAGGTGCTGCCCTTCGTGGTGGCCGACGGGCACCGGCCGGCGGCGAATGCGATGGCAATGTCGGCGTCCGCCGCGGCCGCTCCCGTCCCGGCGCAGGCGGCGCTGTTCTGAGGCCGAGGGAAGGATCGGCATGGGTATGCGCGTGCGGCTCGAAGACCCGGTCGATTTCGACGCCTTCCGCCGCGAGGCGCGCCGGCTGCTGGCCGACGGCGTGCCGCCCGACCATGTGGAGTGGAGCGACGGCACGCAGGGCAGCGGCGGCGCGGAGCTTTTCGGGGACGCGCCCGCGGGCGGTCTCGGGCTGTTTTCGGATGAGCCTGCCGCGCCGCCTGCACCGGCCGGCGCCGCGCGACAGCCGGTGCCCGCGTCGTTCCTCGCGCTGTGTGCCGACGTGATCCTGCATCGCGACCCGGGCCGCCTCGCGCTCATGTACCGGCTGCTCTGGCGGCTGGCGCACGAACCTTCGCTGCGGCACGACCCGCTCGACGCCGACATGCTGCGTGCCGGGCTGATGGCCAAGGCCGTGCGCCGCGACATCCACAAGATGCGCGCCTTCGTGCGCTTCACCCGCGTGGAAGGCGAGCAGGGCGAGCGCCACGTGGCGTGGTTCGAGCCCGACCACCGCATCGTGGAGGCCAATGCGCCGTTCTTCTCGCGCCGCTTCGCGCAGATGCAATGGGCCATCCTCACGCCGGAGCGCTGCGTGGCGTGGGACGGGCAGGCGCTGACTTTCCGCGACGGCGCCGACCGGCGCGAGAGGCCGCCGCCGGATGCGGGCGAGCAACTCTGGCTCACTTATTACGAGAACATCTTCAACCCCGCGCGGCTGAAGCTCGCGATGATGCGCCGCGAGATGCCGGTCCGCTACTGGCACAACCTGCCCGAGGCCGCGTTGATCCAGCCGCTGGCCGACGCGGCGCAGGCGCGCAGCCAGTCGATGATCGACGCGCCGGCCACGCCCGCGCGCCGCATCCGCGCCCCTCTGCCGCTGCACCTGCTGCCGGCCGATCGTGCGGCGCCGGCCAGCCTCGATGAACTTCGCGCGGTCACGCATGCGTGCCGCGACTGCCCCATCGGCGCGCTCGCCACCCAGGCCGTGTGCGGCGAAGGGCCCGTGGGCGCGCAGCGCATGCTGGTCGGCGAACAGCCCGGCGACCAGGAGGACCTGGCCGGCCGCCCCTTCGTCGGGCCGGCCGGCCAGCTGCTCGACCGCGCGATGGCGCAGCTCGGCCGGCCGCGCGACACGGTGTACCTGGCCAATGCCGTCAAGCATTTCAAGTACGAGCTGCGCGGCAAGCGCCGCATCCACAAGACCGCCGGCCAGCGCGAGGCCGAGGCTTGCGCCCACTGGCTGGACAGCGAGATCGCACTCGTGCAGCCCAGGGCGCTGGTGGCCCTGGGCGCCACCGCCGCGCGCGCCTTGCTCGGCCGCCCGGTGGCGGTGCAGGCCGAGCGGGGCGCCTGGCTGCACGAGCGCGCCGACGGCCGGCCGGTGTTCGTCACGCTGCATCCGTCCGCGCTGCTGCGGCTGCCCGACGCCGAACGCGCCGCCGCCTACGACCGCTGGCTGGCCGACCTGTACGGAGCATTCGAAAGTCCCCTCGGCGACAGCGGCCGCATCCAGCCGGCCGCGGCGCGCGTACTGGTTCCGTAAAGCAAGCGCCATGGTCCGGCGCCGCCGAGCGCGCCAGTCTGGCGGCCGTGCGCCCGCAGGCCTGGTTTCGACCATCGGCACTCGGATTCCCGGGTCCGCGATACGAACGAGCGTTCGAGAAAAAGTATCTGGATGAACACGCTGAAACAGGGTTGGCGCGGCATCGACGTCCGCCGACTGCAGGAAGCCCTGAACCGCAAACTCAAGCCCATCCCCGCGCTCGCCACCGACGGCGACTTCGGCCCGCTCACGCGCGCGGCCGTGCTGCGCCTGCAGGCCGCGCACTGGCTGGTGG
>DATCRO010000868.1:0-2001 GCA_036569025.1 Burkholderiaceae bacterium | reverse complement strand
ACATGTCGTCGAGGCCGCGGCGCGCTTCCCAGCCCAGCAGCGAACGCGCGAGTGCGGGGTCGGCGTAGCAGCTGTTGATGTCGCCGGGCCGGCGCGCCACCACCTCGTGCGGCACGCTGCGCCCGCTGGCGGCCTCGTAGGCACGCACGAGCTCGAGCACGCTGTAGCCGCGGCCGGTGCCGAGGTTCACGGTGAAGCACCCACCGGCATCCAGCAGCTTGCGCACCGCCGCCACGTGGCCTTCGGCGAGGTCCTGCACGTGGATGTAGTCGCGGATCGCCGTGCCGTCGGGCGTATCGTAATCGTCGCCGAACACGGCAAAGTCGGGCACGTGCCCCTGCAGCGCCATCATGGCGCGCGGGATCAGGTGAGTCTCCACCTCACGCATCTCGCCGATGCCGCCGGCGGGATCGGCGCCCGCGCGCACGGCCTAGCCGGGCGCGGCCCTCGAAATCAACATTCCAGGAAACAGGAAAGTAGGAGGAACTATGCAAACCGTCGCCGTCGTCGGACTGGGCTATGTGGGCCTGCCGCTCGTCGTTGAGTTCGGCAAGAAGATGCGCACCATCGGCTTCGATATCCACGCAGGGAAGGTCGCCTCCTGCCGCAGCGGCGTCGACCCCTCGCGCGAGATCCCCGACGAGGAGATGAAGCTCGCGGTGAAGGCCGAATACACGAGCGACCCGCATGCGCTGTCCGAGGCCGATTTCGTGCTCGTCGCCGTGCCCACGCCGGTCGACGAGGCGCACATTCCCGACTTCGCGCCGCTCGTGGGCGCGAGCCAGGCCATCGGCGCGCACCTGAAGCCCGGCGCCATCGTGATCTACGAATCCACCGTGTACCCCGGCGCCACCGAGGAGGTCTGCATCCCGGTGCTCGAGAAGGTGTCCGGCAAGACCTGGAAGAAGGACTTCTTCGTGGGCTACAGCCCCGAGCGCATCAACCCCGGCGATCGCGAGCACACGCTGACCAACGTGCTCAAGGTCGTGTCCGGCGATACGCCGCAGACGCTCGAGAAGGTGGCGCAGCTGTACGAGCTGATCGTGAAGCCCGGCGTTCACCGTTGCAGCTCGATCAAGGCGGCCGAGGCCTGCAAGGTGATCGAGAACACGCAGCGCGACCTGAACATCGCACTGATGAACGAGCTGGCCATCATCTTCGACCGCGTGGGCATCGACACCGCCGAAGTGCTCGAAGCCGCCGGCACGAAGTGGAACTTCCTCAAGTTCAAGCCCGGCCTCGTGGGTGGCCACTGCATCGGCGTCGACCCCTACTACCTCACGCACAAGGCCGAGACGCTGGGCTACCACCCGCAGGTCATCCTGGCGGGGCGCCGCATCAACGACGGCATGGGGAAGTTCATCGCCGAGCAGACGGTCAAGCAGATGATCGCCGCGGGCAGCTACGTGAAGGGCGCGCGCGTGAACGTGCTCGGCCTCACCTTCAAGGAAGACTGCGCCGACCTGCGCAACAGCAAGGTCGTGGACATCATCAACGAGCTGCGCACCTACGGCGTCGAGGTCTTCGTGCACGACCCGCAGGCCGATGCGCAGGAAGCGCGCCACGAGTACGGCGTCGAGCTCGCCGCCTGGGACGCGCTGCCGCGCGCCGACGCGATCGTCGCGGCCGTCGCGCACCGCGAGTACCGGGCGCTGACGGTGGCCGAGGTCGGCGCGCGCGTCGCGCCCGGCGGCGTGTTCATCGACGTGAAGGCGGCGTTCCCCGAGGCGGCGCTCGCGGCCGCGGGCCTGCGCGTCTGGCGCCTGTGAGCCGGGAGGCGGCGCGATGAAGGTCCTCATCACGGGAGCCGCCGGCTTCATCGGCCTGCACGTCGCCGAGCGCCTGCTGGCGCGCGGCGACGAGGTGGTCGGCCTGGACAACCTCAACGCCTACTACGAGCCGTCGCTGAAGACGGCGCGCCTCGCCCGGCTCGAGGGCCGCGCGGGCTTTCGCTTCGAGCGCCAGGACATCGCCGACGGCGCCGCGCTCGAGGCGCTGTTC
>DATCRO010000867.1:0-6577 GCA_036569025.1 Burkholderiaceae bacterium | reverse complement strand
CGCGGCGCCACCACCACGCGGGCCCAGTCGCCCCAGCCGTGCTCGGCGATCGCCGCGGCCACGGCGGGCGCGTCGCCGGACGCGTTGTCGATGACGACGCAGCGGATGCGCGGCCCGGGGCCGGCGCGTTCCGCCGCGATCGAGCGCAGGCAGTCGACCGTCAGCGCCGCCGACTTGTAGGAGACGACGACGATGCCCACCGTCATCGTCGCGAGACTTGCGCCCGCGCTCATAAGGCATCCTCCGTCCTGCGGACTGCGGTGCGAGCCCCTTCGGGCGGCCGGGCGGGGCTCATGCGGCCGCCCGCATCGCCGCGCCGGCCACGTGCGGCAGGATCGCGCGCGCCAGCGCCGCGGCCTGCGGCTCCTGCAGCATGCTCGCGTGGCCGCCCTCGACGTCGACGACGACCAGGTCGCGCGCGACGCCGGCCCAGCCGAGCGTCGGGTCGGCGAACACCTCGCGGTACGGGATGTCGTTGCCGCTGCCGGCCGTGGCGCGCAGCAGGACGGCGCTGATCGCCGAGGGCGGCGGCCGGTAGGCGTGCTCGGCGTGGTTGTAGATGGCGCGGAAGTCGAGGCTGGGCTCGGACGCCGGCCACTCGCTGCCGCTCGCCAGGACCTGGCGCAGCGTGGCCAGGCGCCGGTCGTCGTCGGACTGCAGGCGCCGCTTGCGCAGCTCCCACGCGACGCGGCCGAAGACCTTGCGCGCGACGACACCCGCCGCCGCGACGAGTCCTCCCACCACGCCGCGCCCTTCGCGCGCCGCGGCCACGGCCTCACGCAGGCGCGACGAGCGCTGCGCGTTCTCGATGTCGCGCCGCTCGGCCTGCGGCGTGGCCGAATCCATCATCAGCACGCGCTCGACGACCGCGCCGTCGGCCTGCAGCTGGCGCGCCATCTCGAACGCGATCAGGCCGCCGGCGCACATGCCGCCCAGCAGGTACGGCCCGTCCGGCTGCACCGCGCGCACGGTCTTCACGTACGACGCCGCCATCTCCTCGATCGACAGGTGCGCGAGCGGGATGCGCGGGCGGCGCTCGGGCTGGATGCCGTAGACGCTCAGGGTGGCCGGCAGCCGGTTGGCGAGGTTGCGGTACAGCAGCGTCTCGCCGTCGCCGTCGTGCACGAGGAACAGGCGCCGCTCGCCCGACTCGCGCAGCGTCACCAGGCGGTTCGGCGCCGCGGCGGCGCCCTGGTCGGCGCGCTGCGCGAACTGGCGGAGGGTGGGCGCCTCGACGATCGTCGTCAGGGGCAGCGCCACGCCGCGGCGGTGCGCGAGCTCGGCGATCATGCGCGCCGCCAGCAGCGACGTGCCGCCCAGCGCGAAGAAGTCGTCGTCGATGCCCAGCCCCGAGACGCCCAGCAGCTCCTCCCACAGCACGACCAGCGCGCGCTCGGTGGCCGTGCGCGGCTGCGCGCTCGCGGCCGCGGGGGCGCGCACCGCGCGCGTGGCCGCGCGCAGGGCCTGCATCACGGCGGGGCCGGTCGTGAGCTCCGTGGCCAGGCGCGCGTAGCGGGCCGAGCGGCCGCGCAGCGACGGCGCGGCGGCCTTGGGTGCCTTGGCGGCGTCGGCCTTGCGCGCGGCGATGACCTCGGGCGCGTCCTCGCCCGCGCGGTGCACGATGGCGGCGGCGACATCGGCCGGCACGTCCCACGCGACGCCGTCCTCGACCTCGCGCCGGTATGCGCCCACCACGGCGTCGGCGAATGCGAGCGCGGGCTCGTTCTTGGGCGTGCGGACCAGGTGCAGGCGCACCAGGGCCTTGCCGCGTGACTGCGCCAGCCGGCCGAGCGAGGCCAGCATCGCGTGCTCCACGCCGCGCCCGAGCACGCGGCAGCTCAGCAGCAGCGTGTCGACCTCGATGGCGTCGACCGTCTCGTCGGCGATGACCAGGCCCACGAGCCCGTAGTCGCCGAAGCGGTCGCTGACGCGCACGGCCTGCACGGTGGTGCTTCCGCCGAGGGCGCGCATCTCCGGCTCGCCGCGGCGGCGCGTCGTGAAGTTGAACTGGTTGGTGCGCTGGGTCAGCTGCGACAGCCGCGGCCAGTCGCCCTCGGCAGGCGCGGACACGTCGATCTTCAGTTCCAGCGACGCGAGGAACGCGCCGATGTCCGTGGCGGACGCCTCGAGCTGCTCGCGCTCGGCGTTCTGCCGGTACATCTCCGTGCGGCGCTGGTCCTCCTGCGTCACCGACACCTTGTCGAACGCCCACAGGTTGGCCAGCAGCGACTCCGCGGCCTCGGGCGACGGCAGCTGCAGCGTGACGACCTCGGGCAGCATCTCCTGCATGAGCCCGCACTCGACCGGGTTGTCATCGAGGAACACGAACGCGTCCAGTCCCAGGTTGAGCTCGCGGGCCAGGGCGCGCAGGTTGGCCGACTTCAGCTCCCAGTTGATGCGGTGCGCGACGACGTGGCCACGCGCCAGCCGCATGTCGGGGCGCTCGTCGAACACGCGCATCACGTCGGCCTCGGCGTTCTTGCTGGCCAGGCACACGAGCACGCCGCGCGACTGCGCCGCGACCGCGTAGTCCTGCACCGCCAGGAAGCCCGGATCGAGCGCGATGCCGGCGACGCCGTCCTCGCCGACCACGCCGCGCCAGATCGTGTTGTCGCAATCGAGCACCAGCACCTTGTGCGCGGCGACCTTGCGCATGTGCACCTGGCGCGCGACGACGATGGCCAGCGCGGCGAACCAGTCGTCGGTGAACGGGATGTGGGCCAGCTTGTCGGCCACCGGGTCGTGGCGCGTGGCGGGGCACAGCGCGTCGACCGCCGCGTCGCCGAAGACGGCGGTGTCGGGCAGCGCCTCGAGCGCGGCCGACAGCAACGCCGACTGCGCATCGACGACGGCCGCGAGCCCGCGATCGAGCGCCGGCGAGGCGCGCAGCACGAACACCAGCAGCGGCGCCGAGGCGCGCTGCCTGAACTGGCGGAACGCGTCGGCCAGCTCGCCCGCGACGCGGCTGACGAGCGCGGCCAGGTCGGCGCCGGCCTCGGCGTCACGCACGAAGTCCTCCAGCCGCAGCGCGACGACGCCGATGCCGCCGCCCGCGGCATTGCGCGCAAGCGCGCTGCCGGGCGTCAGCAGTTCCTGGAACAGCTGGTGGTATGGCGCGAACGCGATGCGGCCGGCCAGCCCCGCGGCGTCCAGCATGAAGGCCAGCGGCGCTTCCAGGCCCTCGGCCGTGAACGTGGCGGCCACGGCGACATCGACCGCCGCTGCAGCGGAGGCGGCCGGCGCGGCCACGGGGGCCAGGGCGGAGGGTTCGGCGTCGGCGAGGATCGTCATGGATGAGAAGAAGACTGCGGCCGCGCGACGCGGCAATATTCGTGCGAGGGGCCGCGCCGGGCGCGCGCCCGGGCTGCCGAAAATGGTAGCGCCAACGGCATGCCCGCGGGCGGCGACGGCCACGCGGCTCAGTACGCGCTGCGGTCGAGGAACACGAGCTTGACCGTGCGCGCGATGATGAGCAGGTCGAGCCCGAGCGTCCAGTTGCGAAGGTATTCCAGGTCGTACTCGACGCGCGCGGCCATCTTGTCGAGCGTGTCGGTCTCGCCGCGCAGGCCGTTGACCTGCGCCCAGCCGGTGATGCCCGGCTTGACCTTGTGGCGCGCCATGTAGGCCTTGACCAGCTTGCGGTACTGCTCGTTGTGCGCCACCGCGTGCGGCCTCGGGCCGACGATGCTCATGCGCCCCTGCAGCACGTTGACGAACTGCGGCAGTTCGTCGAGCGAGGTCTTGCGGATGACGGCACCGAACGGCGTGATGCGCGGATCGTCGCGCGTGGCCTGCTTGACGACGGCGCCGTCCTCGGTCGTGCGCATCGAGCGGAACTTGTAGACCTCGATGATCTCGCCGTCCAGGCCGGTGCGGCGCTGGCGGAAGATGATCGGGCCCGGCGAGCTCATCTTCACGCCGATCGCCAGCACCAGCAGGATCGGCGAGATCATGATCAGGATCAGCGTCGACAGCACGATGTCGCTGACGCGCTTGATGAAGCCGTTGATGCCGGTGAACGGCGCCACCATCAGGCCCACGACCGGCACGCCGCCCATGTCCTCCAGGCGGCCCTGGATGACGCTGACGCCGAAGATGTCGGGAACGAAGTGGATCGATGCCGTGGTGTTCTGCAAAGATTCCAGCAAGGACTGTATGCGTGGCTGCGAAGTGAGCGGCAACGTGATGAACACGTCCTTCACGCCGTGCGCCTCGATGTATTCGGGCAGTTGTTGCAGCGTGCCCAGGAGGACGGCCTCCTCGGGCAGGTTGACGCGGTCGGCCGAACGGTCGTCGAACACGCCCAGCAGGTCGTGGCCGAAGGCCTGGCGCAGCTTGAGCATCTGCGCCACGCGCATGCCCATGCGGCCGGCGCCGATGATGACGGCGGGCCGGCGCGCGTCGGGCAGCGACGCGAGGTGGCGCTGGATGGCGGTGCCGATGGCCACCAGCGCCCACTGCACCAGCGGCGTGGCGATGCCCCAGGCGATCAGCATGTCGGTGTCGAACGAGGCCAGCGTGTTGGTGGCGTAGCCCAGCAGCGCGAGCACGCTCAGCACCCAGACCCACGACAGGATGATGTCGATGCCCACGCCCACGCCGGTGCGGCCGAAGCGGTTCACGCCGGGGAACATCAGCACCAGCAGCAGGATGGCCAGCGCCATCGCCACGCCGTCCATGCGGTAGCCCCACAACTCGTGGAACAGCGCGAGCATGCCCGCGGCCACCAGCGGCTCGAGCAGGGAGGCGATGGTGCTGCCCACCGACGGCGGGGCACTCAGGAACTGCTTGCGGACGCTGCGCTCTTCGAACATGACAGGCTATGCGGCGCCCTGCGGGCGCTGAGCCTGGACGGCATGCAAGGTTCGCGCCATTTCAGCTCGTGCGGCCATACGTGTCCTCGAAGCGGACGATGTCGTCCTCGCCGAGGTAGGAGCCGGACTGCACCTCGATGATCTCCAGCGGCAGCTTGCCCGGGTTGGCGAGGCGGTGCGTCTCGCCCAGCGGGATGTAGGTGCTCTGGTTCTCGGTCAGGATCATCTTGCGGTCGCCGCAGGTGACCTCCGCCGTGCCCTGCACGACGATCCAGTGCTCGGCGCGGTGGTGGTGCATCTGCAGGCTCAGCGTCGCTCCCGGATTGACCATGATGCGCTTGACCTGGAAGCGCGGGCCCGCGTCCACGCTGTCGTACCAGCCCCACGGCCGGTGCACCTTGCGATGCATCGCGTGCTCGGTGCGGCGGTCCTTGTCGAGGCGGCTCACCAGCTTCTTGACGTCCTGGCTGCGCTGGCGGTCGGCCACCAGCACGGCGTCGGCCGTCTCCACCACCACGACGTTGTCGACGCCCAGCGTCGTGACCAGGCGGCCGCTGGCGTGCACCAGCGTGTTGCGGCTGTCCTCGAAGATGACGTCACCGACGCCCGAGTTGCCGGCGGCGTCCTTGGCCGCGACCTGCCAGACGGCGTCCCAGGCGCCCAGGTCGTTCCAGCCGGCGTCCAGCGGCACCATGCGGATGTCGAACCGGCTGCCCGGGCACTTCTCCATGACGGCGTAGTCGACCGACTCGGACGGCACGGCCAGGAATGCCTCGCGCGTCGGGCGCACGAAGCGCTCGTCGGGCGTGCGGCCGCTCCAGGCGGCCTCGGTGGCGGCCAGGATGTCGGGCCGGAACTCGCGCAGCGCGTCCAGCCACACCGAGGCGCGCAGGACGAACATGCCGGAATTCCAGGTGTAGCCGCCGTCGGCGAGATAGCGCGCCGCGGTGGCCGCGTCGGGCTTCTCGACGAACTGCGCCACCTTGTGCAGGCCGTCGGCCGGCGTGCTGCGGATGTAGCCGTAGGCCGTCTCGGGGCTGGTGGGCGTGATGCCCAGGATCACGATCGCGCCGCCGGCGGCGCCATGCACCGCGGCGCGCAGGGCGGCGGTGAACGCGGCGCGGTCGGTGATGGTCTGGTCGGCCGGCGACACCACCAGCACCGGGTCGGCCCCGCCCTCGCGCGCCGCCAGCGCGGCCAGCGTCAGCGCAGGCGCGGTGTTGCGGCCCACGGGCTCGAGGATGACGGCCGCGGGCTCGACGCGCATCTCGCGCATCTGCTCCAGCGCGAGGAAACGGTGTTCGGCGTTGCCGACGATCAGCGGCGCCTCGACGGCGATGTCGCCGTCGGCCAGGCCCACCAGGCGCGCGATGGCCTGCTGGAACAGGCTGTCGTCGCTGCCCAGGGACAGGAACTGCTTGGGGAAGCCCGAGCGCGACAACGGCCACAGCCGCGTGCCGCTGCCTCCGGCCATGATGACGGGTTGGATCGGGATCGACGCTGCCATGAGGACGCTTTCGTCAAGGAAAGAGGCAGGCGCGACACACGGCCGGTGTCGCGGCGGCTGCCTTTCAGGCGAATCAGGCGCGTGCGTCGCCCCAGCGGACGACGGTGCCTTCGTCGCCGGGATACGTGGTGTTGCCGTGCCGGTCGACGCAGTAGTGCGGCGACACGATCATATCTTCCAGCGTCTCGCCCTGGGACAGGCGCGTGTAGTCGAACAGGATGCTGCGAATGAGCTTGCTGCCCTCGCGCAACACGCA
>DATCRO010000866.1:0-3656 GCA_036569025.1 Burkholderiaceae bacterium | reverse complement strand
CCCCTGTTGCCGCGCGGCACGCGCCTGGCCGCCCGCCACCTGCCGCTGCTGGCCGGCGGCGGCCAGGCGACGGCGTCGGTGCTGGCGCGGCCGCGCGTGGGCGTGTTGGCGCTGGCCTGCGCCGACGCGTCGCCGCCGCGTGCGCGCACGGGCGCGGCCGCGAGCGCCGCCTGGGTCGCCGCCACGGTCGAACAGCTGGGCGCGCAGCCGTTCGAGACGACGTGCCGCCCGCCCACGCCGCGCCGCTTCGTGCAGACGCTGGAGATGTTCATCGGCGAATGCGCGCTCGTCGTCGTGCTCGGCTTCCTCGATCCGGCGCAGTGCGAGGCGCTGCGGCAGGCGCAGGCGCGGCTCGGCCAGGAACCGTGCGTCGACGTGATGCGGCCGCGGCCGTTCGGCGCGCTGCAGGTCGCGCGGCTGGGCACGACGCTCGTCGTCGCGCTGCCGGCCGACCTCGAGGGCGCCGTCGCCGCCTTCACCACGCTGCTGGCCCCCCTGGTGCGCCGCCTGCAGGGGCGGCATGACGCGCTGCCCGAGGCCCGCGCGGCCGAGCTTCAGGTGCCGCCGCGACGCGACGACGAGCGCTGGCGGCTGTTTCCCGTGCGCATCGACCCCGGCGCGCTGAACAGCCGCATGCGCCTGCTGCCCTGCCGCGGCGACGACGCCGCCACCGCGCTGGCCATCGCCGACGGCCTGGCCTGGCACGCGGCGGAGTTCTCGAGCTTCGAGCGCCCGACAGTGGCCTTCTTCCCGTTCGAGGGCGCCGCCGGCTGAACGCATGCTGAGCAGGCGGTATCGGTCCTGACACATTGTTTGGCGACGTATCGCCGGCCTGTTTTGCCCGCTTGATCGGGCCCTTGCACGACGTGCGGATCTCTAGGATCCACTCATCGGCCAGTCTCCGTTCACGGCCGAGCATCGGGATCCACAGCATGTCCATCGCGCCGCTCTCCACGACATCGTCCGCCACCGCCAGCAATTCGGGCCGCACCGAGCTGTCGGAACACATCGGCCGCGCCCAGCCGGCCGCCGTGGCGAGCCCCGGCTCGACGATGGCCGGGATCGTCGGGGGCGTCGCCGCCGGCGTCAGCGCGACAGTGGCGTTCAGCGGCGAGGCGCTGCACGCGCTGGAGCAGGCCGGCGAGTTCGTCGTCGGCGGCGCGGAAGACCTCGCGGTCGGCGCCTGGCACGGGCTGGAGCATGGCGCGCAGGCCGTCGCGCAGGCCGGCGAGGCGATCGCCGACACCGTCGAGACCGGCGCCAAGGAGATCGCCGAGACCGCCGTGGCCGCCGGCAAGCAGCTGGCGCACTACGCCGCGGTCGGCGCGCATGCCACCGGCGAGGCCGTCTCCGACGTCGCCAGCGGCACCGTGATGGCGGCCTCCGCGGCCGGCAAGACGATCATGGCGCTGATCTGACCGGCCGCGCGCGGCCGGACGAGCGCTCCCAGCGGCCGTCGCGGCTGAAAGCGCCGCCTTGCGCCTTGTCTCGATCGGGCGCGCCTACTGCAGCGCCTCGACGCGCAGGCCCACCGCGCCGGCCAGGACCAGGCCGCGGCGCTCCAGCAGGCCGACCGCCTCGATCAGCGCGGACTTCGGCGCCGCCCGCGTCAGCAGCGCAAGGCCCCGCGCGCCGTCCGGCGCCGCGACGTCGACGTGCGCGGCGACCTGCAGGCAGGCGCCGGCCAGCACGTCGAGCACGCGCGCGAGATCGGCCCCTTGGGCCAGGGTCATGCGCAGGTAGTGCGGCGTGGACACGTCGCGCGAGGCCACGCTCGGGAGCGTCACCGCTTGGTCGCGCGGCAGTCCCAGCGCGGGCACGCGGTCGCGCGCGGGCACCCGCGCCGCGCGCGCGAGCTCCACGAGGTCCGCCACCACGGCCGACGCCGTCTCCAGCGAGCCCGCGCCGGCGCCGCAATACATCGTCGGCCCGGCGGCATCGCCATGGACGACGATGCCGTTCATCGAGCCGCCGATGCCGGCCATCAGGCTGCCCGCGGGCACCAGCGCCGGGCCGACGCGCAATTCCACCTTCGCGCCGTGCCGCCGCGCGCTGGCGATCAGCTTGACGCGGTGGCCCAGGCGCTCGGCGCACTGCAGGTCGGCCAGCTGCACGCCGCGGATGCCGTCGACCTCGATCTGGTCGAACGACAGCCGCATGCCGAACGCCAGGCTTGCCAGCAACGCGAGCTTGTGCGCGCTGTCGATGCCGTCCACGTCCAAGGCCGGGTCGGCCTCGGCGTAGCCAAGCCGCTGCGCCTCGCGCAGCGCATCGCCGAAGCTCGCGGCGCGCTCGCGCATCTGCGTCAGGATGAAGTTGCTGGTGCCGTTGACGATGCCCGCCAGCCACGCGACCTCGTTGGCCGCCAGCCCTTCGCGCAACGCCTTGACGATGGGGATGCTCACGGCGACGGCGCCCTCGAACGCCACGACGACACCCTGTTCGTGCGCGGCCGCGAGGATCTCCTCGCCATGCAGCGCCAGCAGCGCCTTGTTGGCCGTGACCACGTGCTTGCCGTGCGCGATGGCCGCCATCACGAGCTCGCGCGCCGCCATGCAGCCGCCGACGACCTCCACCACCACGTCGATGTCCGGAGCGGTCGCGACCGCCATCGCGTCGCCGACGACGGGCGCGTCCAGGCCCGCGACGGCACGAGCCCGGGCGACGTCACGCGCCGCGATCGCGCGCAGCTCGATGGCCCGGCCGGCGCGCCGCTCGATCAGCGCGCGATTGCGCTGCAACAGGCGATGGACGCCCGTGCCGACGACGCCGATGCCCAGCAGGCCGACCCGCAAGGGGCCGCCGGACGCGTCATGAGGTGAGGAATGCATGGTTTCTCCGTGATGAGCCGCGAGGGGACGGAGAAACGAAAAGCCCCGTCCATCGCTGGCGGGGCCTGGGGGATGAAGTGTCTTCGGACGAAGCCTTACCTCCACGCGCCGCGCAACGCGGTGGTGGTGGTAATGGGAGTCGAGATCCGGAAGGACATGGACGGATCGTGCCATGCGGCCGCGACGGGCGTCAAGCCGGCGCGGCCGTCCGTCACGTTCAGCCGCACGCGCCCACGTACCCGCACGACGTGCAGAAGTCGCACCCGTCCTTGTGGATCATGGTGGCATTGCCGCACTCCGGGCACGGGCGGCCGGCCTGCGGGGCGAGCTGGCCGGTCGGGCGCGGGGTGGGCGGCTCGAGCAGGCCGGTCGAGTCGAGCGGGAAGCCATCCTCGTCGAGCACGCCGAGCATCGCGTAGCGGTGGATCATGAGGCGCGCGACGTAGGCGATCGTCGACGGCCAGACCTGCTGGCGCTTGTGGCCGGGCACCGGCGCCATGAAGTGGCCCAGCGGCTCGCCGACGTTGAGCAGCTTACGCAGCTTCATGCCGATCCACGCGGCGTCGATCACGCGCATGTCCAGCGACAGCAGGCGCGCCAGGCCGTCGAGCGCGCGCGGGTAGTTGCCCGAGAAGCCCACCGCGCACGGACGCGTGACGAGCGTGGGCGCGGCGCCCGCGGGCGCGTTCGCGGCGGCGGCCGAGCGCAGCGTCACCTCCTTCATCGTCAGCGTGAAGGTCTCGCCGGTGGCCGGGTTGTCGACGTCGACGGCCCACGCCAGCGTGCCGGCGGTGCCGGTGCGCGGCTCGTCGCGGCTGAACATCG
>DATCRO010000865.1:0-11687 GCA_036569025.1 Burkholderiaceae bacterium | reverse complement strand
CCGCCGCTGGAGGCGGGGATGCCACGGCCGCCGCGGCACCCGCTCGTCACGCTGCCGAACGGCGAACCGTTGCCGCTGGTGGTACCGGAGCCGCGCCCGCCGCGCGGCGAGCGGCCGCCGTCGACGGTCATGCCCCACCCGGGCATGCGCGGCGTGCCGTACCACATGGCGCTCAACAACGAGGTCGATCCCACGATGTGGCGCGTGGTGCGGCGACTGCCGGACGGCCATCGCATCGTCTTCAGCCTGGCCGACACGTCCCACGAGCAGCGCGCCGAACACATCGGCTGGGCCACGCTGGCCGTGCTGCTGCTGCTGACCGCGCTCGCCTACGCCGGGGTGCGCCACATGCTCAGCCCGCTGGCCGCGCTGCGCGCCGGCGCGATCCGCTTCGGCCAGGGCGACTTCTCGCAGCCCATCGTGCCGCGCAACCGCGACGAGCTGGGCGATCTCGCCGAACAGATCAACGCGATGGCCGCGCGCCTGCACCACATGCTCGACGCCAAGCGCCAGCTGCTGCTGGCCATCAGCCACGAGCTGCGCTCGCCGCTCGCGCGCGCCCGCATGAACGCCGAGCTGGTCGACGAGAGCACCGAGCGCAGCGCGCTGCTGCGCGACCTGGGCGAGATGCGCGACCTCATCACCGACCTGCTCGAGAGCGAGCGCCTGGCCGACGTGCAGGCCGGCGGCCACGCGGCGCTGCACACCGAGGCGACCGACCTGTCGGAGCTCGCCCGCGAGCAGTGCGACGCCCAGGCCGCCTCCGGCGCCGTGACGCTCGCGCTGGCCGACGGCCTGCCGTCGCTGCCGCTCGATCGCGCCCGCGTGCGGCTGCTGCTGCGCAACCTCGTCGACAACGCGCTGCGCCACGGCGCCGAGTCGGAGCAGCCGCCGCGCGTCGCGACGGTGCTCACGCCCGCCACGGTGCAACTGGTGGTGCGCGACTTCGGCCCCGGAATGGACGACAGCCAGCTGCGCCACGCCGCCGAGGCGTTCTACCGCGCCGACGCGGCCCGCCTGCGCAGCACCGGCGGCGTCGGCCTCGGCCTGTACCTGTGCCGCTTGGTCGCCGAGGCCCACGGCGGCACCCTGTCCCTGCGCAACGCCCACCCCGGCCTGGAGATCACCGTCGAGCTGCCGCTGCCCGCCGCCTGACGGGCCGCCTGACCGGGGTCAGGTCTTGAAAGTTGCGGTGTCAGGTCTTGAATCGTGCAGGCGCGCGCCTTGCCTCGACAGGACAGGGCGGCCGCCGCCTGGCCGCCGGGAGAATTGCATGAGCCCGACCCGCATCCTCGCGGCCGCCGCGCTGCTGGCCCTCGGCACCGCCGCCTTCGCCGCCGCTCCCGCATCGGACGCCGCGAGCGCGCCGCAACGCAGGGCGACGCTCGCCGCCCGGGCGAACCACCATCTGCAGCAGGACGCCGTGCCGTCCGTCAAGACCGACCCGGACGGCAGCCTCGCCGTCCGTGCCGACGCCGACCTCGCCTCGCGCGCCGCCGACGACCGGCGGCCCCGGCTGCACGTCGAGCGCCAGAACCTGAAGGGCCCCGAGGCCGCCAAGGCGATCGCGCAGCAGACCAACCCGAACACGATCGACCACGACACCGCCTTCGGCGACAAGGACCACACCCAGCAGGTCACCAACCTGAAGGTGACGCTCAAGAAGAAGGGCGAGCCCGCGCACTGAAACAGCGGTTCGTCCGGCGTTGAAAGCTGCCGAGGCGCCACAATCTGCACGCCTGGCGAGCCGAATTCCGCACGGGAATCCGGGTTCGTCGCTTGCTCATTGAGAGCCGCCGCGCCCGCGTCCGGGCGCCCCTGCGCTCGCGCGCGAAGGATCCGCCCATGAAGTTGCCCCGCGACGCCGTCGTGTTCGCCAATCCGCTCTTGCTGTGGAGCACTTTCGGCCTGAAGATGCTGCAGATGTCCACCGCCGCCGCACAGGTGATCGCGCTGCGCACCACGCGCATGGCCGCCCACGGCCTCAATCCGAACGCCGCCGACCGGCGCGAGATGCACCGCATGGGCGCCGAGAAGGTCGACGCGTTCTCGCGCGCCGGCACGGCGCTGGCGACCGGCGCGATGCCGTTGCTGTTCGGCATGGCCATGCAGGCCTGGCGCAGCAGCTTCGACCTGCTGGCCGCGTCGACGCAATTGGCGGCGAGCCGGTCGATCCCGCAGACGATGGCGCGCCAGCAGCAGCTCGCCGGCACGTTGATGCGCGGCGCCACGGCCGCCGGCCGCCATGCGACGTCGGCCGCCACGGCGCGCCTCGCGCACCGCGCCCTGGCCCCCGTGCATCGCAAGGCCACGGCCAATGCGAAGCGCCTGGCCAGGAAGGCCCGCTGACACCACGCCCACACCGCCGCCATGGACTTCAAGGATTACTACAGCGCCCTCGGCGTCGCCCGCGACGCCAGCGACGACGACATCCGCAAGGCCTACCGCAAGCTGGCCCGCAAGTACCACCCCGACGTCAGCAAGGAGGCCGACGCCGACGCGAAGATGCGCGCGATCAACGAGGCGCGCGACGTCCTGCAGGACAAGGAAAAGCGCGCGGCCTACGACCAGCTCGCCGACCACGTCGCGCGCGGCGGCAGCCCCGACGGCCATTTCCGCCAGCCCCCGCCCGGCTGGGACGAGGGCTTCGAGTTCCATCGCGGCCCCGGCCAGGGGCCGGCCGACCATGCCGATTTCAGCGAGTTCTTCTCGTCGATCTTCGGCAACCGCGGCGGCATGGGCGGCGGCATGGGCGGCGCGCCGCGCGGCCCGTACCGCGAGCGCGGCGAGGATCATCACGCCGCCATCGAGATCTCCCTGGAGGACGCGCTGCACGGCGCCGAGCGCCAGCTCTCGCTGCGCGCGCAGGAGATCGACGAGCAGGGCCGGCCGCACCTGGTCAACCGCACGCTGGACGTGAAGATCCCGGCCGGCATCCGCCCGGGCCAGTACATCCGCCTCGCCGGCCAGGGCCTGCCCGGCCACGGCGGCGAGCCCGCGGGCGACCTGTACCTCGAGGTGCGCATCGCGCCGCACAAGCGGTACCGCGTGGAAGGCAGCGACCTGTACATGACGCTGCCCGTCACGCCCAGCGAGGCCGCGCTCGGCGCGCACGTGACGGTGCCGACGCCGTCCGGCGCACATGTCGACGTGACCATTCCCAAGGGCGCGCGCAACGGCATGAAGCTGCGGCTCAAGGAACGCGGCCTCGGCGGCAAGACGCCCGGACACCTGTACCTGCTGATCGAGATCGCGCTGCCGCCGGCCGACAACGACGCCGCGCGCGCCGCATACGAGGCGCTGGCCAGGGCGACGCCCTCGTTCGATCCCCGCATGAACCTGGGAGCCTGACATGCGCGCCGTCACCACCGTCATCGAATCGACGCCGCTCACGTTGCGCGAACTGGCCCGCGCCGTGGGCGCCGAGGACCAATGGATCGTGCGGCTCGTGGAGGTCGAGATCCTGCACGTCGACACCCCCGCCGACCCGCCCGAGCGCTGGCATTTCCGCAGCGCCGACCTGCAACGCGCGCTGGCCGCCCGCCGCCTGGAACGCGATTTCGGCGCCAACCTCGATACGGCGGCGCTGATCCTCGACCTGCAGTCCGAACTGCGCCGCGTGCGCGCGCTCATGCACGCGCACGGGCTGGCGTGACGCGCGGGCGGCCAGGCGGGGGCCGGGGACGCAGGATGTCCTGAGTCTCCGCCGGTGCGCGGTGCCGGCCGCAGCTCTCTGGCACGGCCTCGGTCGCGGCCTGCACGCTGGCCATCGCCGACGCCCTGGCGCGGCCAAGGAGGTGCCGGACACCTTCGATGGCATGCCGTCACGCGACAAGCCCTTCGGTCGACGCTTCGGCAGCCCCTCTCCGCACGCGTGACCCATGGCCCTTGACACAAGCCTACTAGTTGGTAGACTGCGCGGCATGGACGTTGAACTTTCCCCGAAGGCCAGCGAGATCGTCGCCTGCGCGCAGTCGCTGCTGGCCGTGCGCGGCTACAACGGCTTCAGCTATGCCGACATCTCGGAGGCGGTGCACATCAGCAAGCCCAGTGTCCACCATCATTTCGCCAGCAAGGCCGATCTCGTGCGCACCGTCGTGCGGCGCTACCGGGACGGCGCGCGCGCCGGCATGGCCGCCCTCGAGCAGCAGATCGCCGACCCGCTCGCGCAGCTGCACGCGTACGTGGGCTACTGGACGGCCTGCATCCGCGACGGCACCGCGCCGTTCTGCGTCTGCGCCATGCTGGCCGCCGAGATGCCAGCCATCCCCGGCGAGGTCGCGGAGGAAGTCCGTGGACACTTCGACGACCTGGCCGGCTGGCTCCAGGCCGTGCTGGAGCGCGGTGTCGCCGACGGCGTCTTCCACCTGCGCGGGCCGGCGAAGGCCGAGGCGATGGCCGTCATGGCGTCCGTGCACGGCGCCATGCTCGCGGCGCGCGCCCATGGCGACACCGAGCTGTTCGGCACGATCATGAAGCCCGTGCTGCATCGCCTGACGCACCATTGAGTCGCCGGGCTTTTTTTTGACCTCGCAGTCTACCAACTAGTAGATATACATCAAGGACCACACCATGCCCCATCCGCTCTCGACCCTGGGCATCGCCCATACCGCCATCAGCCTGGTGCCGCTCGTGGCGGGGCTGTGCAGCCTGGCGATCCATCGCCGCATCGAGCCCCGGTCCACCGCGGGACGCGTGTACGTCGCCGGATTGGTGGCGTCGGTGCTGACGTCCTTCGGGCTCTCGAGCACCGGCGGCTTCAACCCCGGCCACGCGCTGGGCATCCTCGCCCTGCTCGCCCTCGCCGGCGCCTGGCTCGTGCCCCGCATCGAGGCGCTGGGCCGGACGCGCGACTACCTCGCCACGCTCGCGATGTCGTTCAGCTTCTTCCTGCTGCTGGTGCCCGGCATCAACGAGACGCTCACGCGGCTGCCGCCGTCGCAGCCGATCGCCGACGGGCCGATGTCCGCCATCGTCAAGGGCACGCTGGGCGTCTGGTTCCTGCTGTTCCTGGCCGGCGCCACGCTGCAGGTGATCGGGCTGCGCGCACGGCGCCGCGCGGACATCGCGTGACGCATGCGATCCGGGCGCCGGCTTTGTCGCTAGACTGCACTGGCCTCGCGCGCCCGCGCGAGCGCCAGTCCACCGGAGCTCCCGCATGCGCCGCCTTCTCGCCGCCCTCGCCCTGACCACCTTCGCCGGCACGGCCGCGGCGGCGACGGCGGAACTGCTCAAGCCGATGGCCTTCCTCGCGGGGCATTGCTGGAAAGGCACGTTCCCGGACGGCAAGGCGACCGACGAGCACTGCTTCTTCTGGATGTACGGCGGCAGCGTGCTGCGCGACACCCACACCGTGCGCCGCCCCGGCAAGCCCGACATGACGGGCGAGTCCACGTACTTCGTCGACACCGTCGGCAACCACGTCGCGTTCCTGTACATCGAAAGCGGTGGCGGCTCCAGCCGCGGCACCGTCGAGAGCCTGCCCGAGGCGCTGCTGTTCCCCGACACGCAATACGTCTCCGACGGCGAGGCGCTCGTCTACCGCGCCCGCTGGACGCGCCAGGGCGACAAGGCCTACGAGGCCTGGAGCGAGGCGCAGGGGCCCGACGGGTGGACGACGATGTTCAAGGTCCTCCTGAAGCGGACGGACTGACGCGCCGCGCTACTCGCCCGTTCCCAGCTCCCGCAACCGCGCCTCGTGCGCCTCGAGCCAGCGCGGCAGCTCGTCGGCCGGCATCGCCCTGGACACGATGAAGCCCTGGCCGATGCCGCAGCCGGAGTCGCGCACGAGCTGCCAGTCGGGCAGCGTCTCGATGCCCTCGGCCACCGTCACCAGGCCCAGCTGGCGCGACATGTCCAGCGCCGACTTCAGGATCACGCGCAGGTTGGTGCGCTGCGCCGCGCCGTGCACGAAGGCGCGATCGATCTTGAGCTCGGTGAACGGGACGCGCGCGAGCTGCTGCATCGACGAGAACCCCGTGCCGTAGTCGTCGATCGACAGCCGGAAGCCCTTCAGCCGCAGGCGCGCAAGAACGCCGAGCGCCACGCCCATGCAGTCGACGACCGAGTTCTCGGTGATCTCCAGCACGACCTGGCGCGCGTCCAGGCCGTGGTCGTCGAGCAGTTGCGAGAGCTCGCGCACGAGCGACGGGTCGTCGAGCAGCCGCGGCGACAGGTTGACGGCCAGCGACAGGTGCAGGCCGCCCGTGCGCCAGCGCGCGGCGTCCGTGAAGGCCTGGCGCAGCACCGCCAGCGTCAGCGCGTGGATCAGGCCTTCCCGCTCGGCCACCTCGATGAAGCGATCGGGGCCGACCGGGCCCAGCCGCGGATGCGTCCAGCGCGCGAGCGCCTCGACGCCGCACACGGCGCCGCGCGCCATGTCGACCTTGGGCTGGTAGTGCACGGCGATCCCGCCCGAGGCGATCGCGGCGGCGAGATCGGCCGGGTCGATCGGCGGCAGCGCCGCACGCTCGGCGGCCGTGACCGGGCCGGTGCGCTCGCGCTCCAAGCCGTCGAGCGCCGCCGCCAGCGCCTCCCTGGTCAGCGGCTTGCGGATGCCCGCCACCACCGGCATGCCGAGGTTGCGCGCCATCGCCTCGACGGTGTCGATCAGCACCGCCTCGCGGCCCGACACGACCACGAGCGGGATCGCGAGCTTGCGCTCGTGCAGGCGCTCGATCAGCTCGATGCCGTCCATCCCGGGCATCTCGAGGTCGAGGATCGCCACGTCGGGCGGCAGCACGAGCAGCGACAGCAGCTCCAGCGCCTCGTCCCCGCTGCCCGCCTCGTAGATCATGTCGATGCCCAGCTCGCGGCACAGCGCCACCACCTGGATGCGCTGGACGACGTTGTCGTCGACCACCAGCAGCGACGCGACGACCGGGGATGGAGCTGGAGGGGCCATGGCCCCAGTGTGCCGCGGGGTTACAAAACTTGCAAAGCTGAAGGGGCTCTTTCGCCTCAACTTCCCAGTTCGGCGGCGGCGTCGTCTTCCCAGCTCTTGCGGAGGTCGGCCCAGCCCTTGGCGCCGAGCTTGTCCAGCGTCTCCATGTTGCGCTCGAAGATGGCCTCGGCCTCGGGGAACGCGGCCACGGCGCGGTCGACGCTGTCCTCGCGCAGCAGGTGCAGGGTGGGGTATGGCGAGCGGTTGGTCGCGTTGGTGATGTCGTCGGGCTCGGTGTCGGCGAACTGGAAGCGCGGGTGGAAGCTGGCGACCTGCAGGACGCCGTCGAGGTCGAGATCCTCGACCGCGGCGTCGGCGAGCTCCAGGAAATCGTTGAAGTCCTCGAAGTCCGCCAATACCCGCGGGTGTATCAGCATGGTCGTGTCGACGACCTGGGGGTCGGTGTCGGCCAGCCGCTGCAGTTCGACCACGAGCGTGGCGAGCAGCGTCTCGGGATCGGTCGCGTCGCTGAAGACGTAGCGGATCTGGTCCTTGGCGTCGACGGCGCGCGCGAACGGGCACAGGTTCAGGCCGATCACGGCGCGGCGCACCCAGGCGCGGGTCTCGGCGATGGCCAGTTCGGCGGGCACGCCGTCGGTCGAGGCGTCTTGCGTGTTGGTCATGTCAGGCTCCTTCGCGGTCGAAGACCAGCACGAGGTTGTTGGCGGGCATCGGGACGCGCTCACGCAGGCGCAGGCCCGCGTCGTGCGCTTGCGCGGCGACGTCGGCCAGGCGGCGGATGCCCCAGCTCGGGTCGCGCTCGGTCTTGAGCCAGCGGTCGAACTCGACGTTGCTGGGCGCGAGCGGCTCGTCGTCGAGGATGTACGGGCCGTAGGTGACGAGCACGCCCCCGCGCGCGAGGTGCCGGCCGACGCCTTGCATCAGGCCCGGCAGCGTCGCGGGCGGCGATGCGTGCAGCATGTTGATGCAGGTGATGGCGTCGAATACGCCGCTGACCGGCCACTCGGGCGAGCAGACGTCCAGTTGCAGCGGCGACGCGATGTTGGCGAGCGGGCCGGTGCCGGCGACCGCCTGCGGCGACTCGGCGAGATCGGCCTCGTCCAGCACGCTCCAGGCCGCGATCGACGCCAGCGACGCGGCCGCGTACTCGCTGGGCTGCCAGGTCCAGCCCGGCAGGTGGCGCGCGAACCACGACACGTGCTGGCCGCTGCCGCTGGCGATGTCGAGCGCGCGGCCGGCGGGCGGCAGCACGCGGCGCAGCACCTGCAGGATCGGCTGGCGGTTGCGTTCGGCGGCGGGGCTGGACTGGCGGTCGGCGGCGGTCATCTCGGCGGTCGGGCGGGGCGGTGCGCGCCGATCCTACTCCGCGCCGCATGTCCGCGAGACGACGCATCGCCGACAATCGCCCGATGAACTCGCCCGCGCCCGCCTCCTCCTTCGACACCCTCGCGCTGCCGCCGAACGTGCTGGCCAACCTCGCGCAGCTGGGCTACGTCGAGATGACGCCCATCCAGGCCGCCGCCCTGCCCCCGGCGCTGGCGGGCCAGGACATCATCGCGCAGGCCAAGACGGGCTCGGGCAAGACGGCCGCCTTCGCGCTCGCGATGCTCGACAAGCTCAACCCGCGCCACTTCGGCGTGCAGGCGCTGGTGCTGTGCCCGACGCGCGAGCTCGCCGAGCAGGTGGCCGTCGAGACGCGCCGGCTGGCGCGCGCCGAGGAGAACATCAAGGTGCTGACGGTGGTGGGCGGCGTGCCGGTGCGCAACCAGCTCGCGAGCCTGGAGCACGGCGCGCACGTCGTCATCGGGACGCCCGGGCGCGTGCTGGACCTGCTCGAGCGCGAGGCGCTGGACCTGTCCGGCCTGAAGACGCTGGTGCTCGACGAGGCTGACCGCATGCTGGACATGGGCTTCGTCGACGACATCAAGGCGGTCGCCGGCACCTGCCCCAAGACGCGCCAGACGCTGCTGTTCTCGGCGACGTACCCCGAGGGCATCGCCAGGCTGAGCCAGCAGTTCATGCGCAGCCCGCAGATGGTGAAGGTCGAGTCGCGCCACTCCGCCGCGCAGATCGTGCAACTCTGGTACGAGGTCGAGGAGCAGGATCGCCTGCACGCCGTGGGCCGCCTGCTGCGCCACTACCAGCCCGCCAACACGATCGCGTTCTGCAACACGAAGCAGCAGTGCCGCGACCTGGTCGACGTCCTGACCGCCGAGGGCATCCAGGCCATCGCGCTGCACGGCGACCTCGAGCAGCGCGACCGCGACCAGGTGCTGATCCAGTTCGCCAACCGCAGCTGCTCGGTGCTGGTGGCCACCGACGTGGCCGCGCGCGGCCTGGACGTCCCGCAGCTCGCCTGCGTCGTCAACGTCGACGTCACCTACGAGCCCGACCAGCACATCCACCGCATCGGCCGCACCGGCCGGGCCGGCGAGGACGGCCTCGCGCTGAACCTGGCCAGCCTCGACGAGATGGGCCGCGTCGGCAACATCGAGGTGCTGCAGAAGGGCGAGACGGAATGGCACGAGCTGTCGGAGCTGGACGCCCGCGACGACCAGCCGCTGGTCGCGCCGATGGTGACGCTGCAGATCCTGGGCGGCCGCAAGGAGAAGATGCGCCCGGGCGACGTGCTGGGCGCCCTGACCAAGGACATGGGTGTCGAAGGCGCGAAGATCGGCAAGATCAACGTGACCGACATGTCGACCTACGTCGCGGTCGAGCGCGCGATCGCCGACAAGGTGCTGGCCAAGCTCAACGCGGGCTTCGTCAAGGGCAAGCGCGTGCGGGCGCGTCGCATCGAGGGCAACAGCGAGTAGCGGGAAGCGAGTAGCGGCCTGCGCGCAGTCGCAGGGACCCACGCGCGCCAATGCGCTTCGGTCGGGGTGGATTCCGCGACTCCGCTTGTGCCTACTCGTCGGCGATCAGCCGGCGGCCGAAGCTGACCACATCGTCCTGCAGGTAGCCGATGCGCTGGTAGAACGCGATCACCGACGCGTTGCTCGAACGGATCTGCAGGTTGATCTTCGGGCACCCGGCCGCCTCCAGCAGCCGCTCGGCCTCGCGCATCAGCGTGCGCGCGTGGCCCTGGCCGCGGTGCGCGGCATCGACCGCGAGGTAGTTGATCCAGCCGCGGTGGCCGTCGTAGCCGATCATGATCGACGCCATCACGACGTCGCCGACGGTGCCCACCAGGAAGCCCTCGCGCTGCACCGCGCGCTTGCGCTCGATGTCCTTGCGCGGATCGTTCCACGACCGCGTGAGGCCCGCGGCCTCCCACAACGCGATGACGGCGGCTTCGTCGGAATCCCGGAAGGGGCGGATCTGCATGGCGCGAACCAGGGAGGGTGGGCGCTCCATCGTACAGTGCCGCCATGCCGCGCCGGCCCTCGCCCGATTCCATGCGGCACTGAGCCGCCGCACTCAGCCGTCCGCTCGCGCCCGCCGTTACCAGACGCTCAGATCTCGGTGGGCCGGATCGCCTTGAAGATCTGCGCGCCCAGGCAGGCGCCGACGATGGGCGCCACCCAGAACAGCCACAGCTGCTCCAGCGCCGCGGCGCCGACGTAGATCGCCACGCCCGTGGAGCGCGCCGGGTTGACCGAGGTGTTGGTCACCGGGATGCTGACCAGGTGGATCAGCGTCAGCGCCAGGCCGATGGCGATCGGCGCGAACTGCGCGGACGCGCGGCCGTCGGTCGAGCCCAGGATGACGATCAGGAAGAACGCCGTCATCACGACCTCGCACACGAGGCCGGCCAGCATCGAGTAGCCGCCCGGCGAGCGCACGCCGTAGCCATTGGACGCGAAGCCCTTGGCGACGTCGAAGCCCGGCGCGCCGCTGGCGATCACGTACAGGATGCCGCCGGCGACGATCGCGCCCAGCACCTGCGCCACGATGTAGGGCAGCAGCTTGTTGGCCGGGAAGCGGCCCGCGGCCCACAGGCCCACGGACACCGCCGGGTTGAGGTGGCAGCCCGAGATCGGGCCGATCGCGAAGGCCATGGTCAGCACGGTCAGGCCGAAGGCCAGCGAGACGCCCAGCAGGCCGATGCCCACGCCGGGGAACGCCGCCGCCAGCACCGCGCTGCCGCAGCCCCCCAGGACCAACCAGAACGTGCCGATGAACTCGGCGCCATATTGCTTCATGCTCGCTCCTCTTTTCGTGATCGCATGGGTCGGCGGATCGATGCGTCCGCTCGACGGGGCCGTTATACGCCCGCAGCGCGACAAAGAGAAGAACGTGTCTGTATCAAGGCTTGCACAGCACGATGGTGACCAGGGCGATCGCCTCCTCGATGCCCACCAGCCCGTGTTCGACGCCCCCACGCAGGAACATCAGCTGGCCGGCGCGCAGCACCTGGCGCGTGCCGTCGACATTGAGCTCGAGGCTGCCCGAGAGGCATTGCACCGTGATCTCGCCGGCCACGCGGTGCGGCGGAAACGCCTTGCCCGCGGGCAGGACGAGGCGCATGACCTCCAGCTGGTCGCTCTTGAAGACGGCGTACGACTGGTCGGACGGCAGGCTGCCGTCGCTGGACAGGATCTCGACGACCTGTCCGGAGCTTGCATGCGGGATGGCCATGGCGCCAGTATCCGACTCCGCCCGGCGAGCGGCAACTAGGAGTCTGCGCGGCAGAAGGCGCCGTCGCGAGAGCGGCGAGAAGCATGGACTTTTCAGCGGCGGCGACGAACTCGTAGTGGGCGCTACGCGAGAGGAGCCGCCGCTGAAAAGGCCCCGCTTATCGCCGTTCGCAGCAGGCGCCTTCTGCCGCGCAGACTCCTAG
>DATCRO010000864.1:0-3758 GCA_036569025.1 Burkholderiaceae bacterium | reverse complement strand
CGCAGGACGGGCCAGGCCCGCCGCGGTGCGCGCCCCGCCCTTGCGCAGCGGAACATTCGACTCCTCAGCCATGCGAACAGTTGCCGACGACGTCGCGGCGATAAGCCGGCTCCCCGGGGTGCCCACCATCCTGGAGGTGATGTCGCACATCACCGGCATGGGCCTGACCGCGGTGGCGCGCGTGACGGACCACTCGTGGACCGCCTGCGCGGTGCGCGACGAGATCGCCTTCGGCCTGCGCGCCGGAGACGAGCTGGACCTGGAGACGACGATCTGCGACGAGATCCGCCAGCACGGCCAGCCCGTGGCCTTCGGCAGCGCCAGCGCCGATCCGCGCTACCGCGAGCACGTCACGCCCAGGCTCTACGGCTTCGAGAGCTACGTCTCGATCCCCATCGTGCGCCTGGACGGCACGTTCTTCGGCACCTTGTGCGGCATCGCGCGCGAACCGGCCGACCCGCTGGCGGCGGACACGCTGCACACGCTCGAGTTCTTCGCCCAGCTGATCGCCGCGCAGCTCGAGGCGCAGGAGGCGAGCGACCGCGACGCGTGCGCGCTGGCCGCGGCCACCGATGCCACGCAGCGGCTCGAGCGCGAGAACCGCCGCATCGCGCGGCTGATGCGCGAGCGCGAGGCGGCCGAACAGGCCGTCACCCTCGAGCTGAAGGACACGCGCCGGCTGCGCGACGTCGCCGCGCTCGTCGCCATCCCGGGCGAGGGCGACCGCCTGTTCGACGAGATCCTCGACGCGGCCATCGACATCCTGGACGCCGACGCCGGCACGATCCAGCTGCTCGATCCGGCGACGCAGTCGTTGCGCTTCCTCGCCACGCGCGGCTTCGGTCCCGACATCGTCGCGCATTTCGCCAACGTCGACGCCTCGTCGGGATCGCCCTGCGGCGCGGCGCTGTCGTCGGGCCAGCACGCCTTCATGGTGTTCGACCCCGCCGCGCCCGATCCCGACGGCTCGACCCGCTGGCACCTGGACGCCGGCATGCGCAGCGCGCAGTCCACGCCGCTGGTCAGCCGCTCGGGGCAGCCGCTGGGCATGTTCTCGACGCATTGGCACGTGCGCCGCTCCCTGGGCGAGCGCGACCTGCGCTTCCTCGACCTGCTGGGCCGCCAGGCCGCCGACCTGATCGAGCACCGGCAACAGCAGCAGGCGCTGGCCGCCAGCGAGCGGCGGTTGCGCGAGGAGGCGCGGCGCAAGGACGAGTTCATCGCGGTGCTGGCCCACGAGCTGCGCAACCCGCTTGCGCCCATCCGCAGCGGCGTCGAGCTGCTGCGCCGCACGTCCGACCCGCTGATCGAGCGCGTGCGGCCGATGATGGAGCGCCAGGTCAGGCACATGGTGCGGCTCATCGACGACCTGCTCGACGTCGCACGCATCAGCTCGGGCAAGGTCGAGCTGCGGCGCGAGCCGGTGACGCTGGAGCGCCTCGTCGACGGCGCCGTCGAGCCGCACCGCGGCACGGTGGCCGCGAGCGGCATCGCGCTGGACGTCGAGCTCGACGACCCGGACCGCGTCCTCGACGTCGACCCGACGCGGCTGTCGCAAGTGCTGTCCAACGTGATCCACAACGCCGCCAAGTTCACGCCGCCGGGCGGCCGGATCGCGGTCGCTGCGACGCTGGCGCGGCCCGGCGCCGGGACGCCTGCGCAGCAGGTGATCCGCATCTCCGATACGGGAGCCGGTATCCGGCCGGAGCTGCTGCCGACCATCTTCGAGCTGTTCACCCAGCTGCGCCCGGACAGCCCGGAGGACAGCGCCTCGCGCCACGGCGGCATGGGCATCGGCCTGGCGCTCGCGCGCAGCCTGGTCGAGCTGCACGGCGGCACGATCGGCGCCGACAGCGCCGGCCCGGGACGCGGCACCACGTTCACCATCCGCATCCCGGTCGCTTCGAGCCGCAGCCCGCCGGCGTCCGACGAGCCGCACGACGCCAGCGACGGCCGCCTGGACATGCGCGTGCTCGTCGTCGACGACAACCGCGACGCGGCCGACGCGCTGGGCATGCTGTTGTCGCAGCACGGCGCGCAGGTGCACGTCGCGTACGGCGCGCAGGACAGCGTGGCGACGACCCGCAGGTTCCAGCCCGCGCTGGCGCTGCTGGACCTGGGCATGCCCGACGTCGACGGCTACGAGGCCTGCCGCCGCATCCGCGGCGAGCTGGGCCCGGATCTTCGGGTGTTCGCGCTCACCGGCTGGGGCCAGGACGAGGACCGGCGCAACACGGTCGAGGCCGGCTTCGATGCCCACCTGACCAAGCCGGTGGACATCGTCCGGCTCATCGAGCTGGCCACCGCGCTCGTGCCGGGGGCGCGCGTCGAGCACAACCTCTGAGCGTTCAGGCGGGCGCCGCGGCCTCCGATTCCATGCGCGCCTCGCAGCGCAGGTTCTCGAGATCGCGGCCCACGGTGGCCATCGCCAGCAGCCTGCCGCCGCGGAAATAGCGCACGGCGGCGTCCAGCGCCTGCACCGAGCCGTCGATCTCGATGCGGTCCCAGCTCGACGCATGGCCCGTCATGTTGATCGCGATGTCGTAGTGCTGGCTCCAGAAGAACGGCACGGCGTCGAACGGCCGGCGTGCGCCGAGCATGTTCAGCGCCGCGCACTGGCCCTGCGCCTGGGCGTGCGCGAAGTGCTCGACCCGCAGCGGCTCGCCGGTGCGCGCGTCGGGCCAGCGCGCGATGTCGCCCGCGGCCCAGATGCCGTCGGCGCTGGTGCGCAGCGAGGCGTCGACGACCACCCCGCGGTCGACCGCCAGCATCGCCTGCCCGGCCAGCGCCAGCGACGGCCGCACGCCGATGCCGGCCACGATGAAGTCGCAGCCGTCGACGCGCGAGCCATCGGCCAGGCAGGCGGCCGCGCCGTCGACGCGATCGACCGTGGTGCCCAGGTGGAACACGACGCCGTGCTCCTCGTGGAGCGCCTGGATGCGGCGCCCGAGCTCCTCGCCCAGCACGTTGGCCATGGGCACGGCGTCGCGTCCGACCACGTGCACCGCGAGGCCGCGGGCACGCAGCGACGCGGCCACCTCCAGGCCGATGAAGCTCGAACCGATCACCAGCGCGCGCTTGCTGCCGGCGCAGCGGGCGACGATCGCCTTGCTGTCGGAAAAGCTGCGCAGCACGTGCACGCGCGCCGGGTCGGCGCCGGGGATGTCCATGCGGATCGGGTCGGCGCCGGTGGCCAGCAGCAGTGCGCCCCAGGCGAGCTCGCGGCCGGAGTCCAGCGTCGCGACGCGGCGCGCCGGATCGATCGCCGTCACGCGCGTGGACAGCAGCAGCTCGATGCCGTTCGACTCGTAGAACCCGGGCGGCCGCAGCGGGATCCAGTCGGGCTCGGCGGTGCCGGCCAGGAAATCCTTGGACAGGTTGGGCCGGTCGCAGGGCGGTGCGTCGTCGGCGCTCACCATCGTCAGCGGCCGCGTGTAGCCCGAGCGCCGCAGCATCTCGGCGGCCGCGAGGCCCGCGACGCCGCCGCCGACGATCACGATGGACTGCGGATGCCCGGAGACCGGCGGCCGCTCGCGCGGCCCGGCGATGACGCGCTCGCCGACGAAGGCGCGGCCGTCGCGCTGCTCGACGCGCCAGCACGCGATCGGGTCGAGCGCGGGCGCGCGCACGGCCTCGCCCGTGGTGACGTCGAAGCTGGCGTGGTGCCACGGGCAGCGCACGGTGTCGCCGACGACCAGGCCCTCGGCGAGCGGCCCGTGGTAGTGGCTGCAAAGGGCGCCGAACGCGTGGAGGCGGTC
>DATCRO010000863.1:0-3298 GCA_036569025.1 Burkholderiaceae bacterium | reverse complement strand
CTACCCCGAGATCGCGCAGATCGTCGACTGTCCCACCGACACCGTCAAGACGCGCATGTTCCACGCCCGCAAGCGCCTACGGGCGTGGAACATGCGCGTCTTGACGGTGTCGGTGGGACAGTCGACGATCTGCGCGATCTCGGGGTAGCTGAAGCCGTGGAAGTAGGTCAGCTCGACGGCGGCGCGCTGGTCGGCCGACAGCGCCCGCAGCGCGGCGTCGATCGCCGCCCGGGCCTGCCCCAGGCTCATGCGCGCCTCGGGCCGCTCCGACGGGTCGGCCGCCGGGTGGCAGGCGTCGTCCTCGGTCGTGTCGGGCAGCGGATCCTCGTGGCGCGACAGCGCCTTGAGCGCCTTGCGGTAGGCGATCGCGAAGATCCAGGTCGACACCTTGCTCGTGCCGTTGAAGCGCTCGGCCTGGTTCCAGACGACGTGGAGCGTGTCGTTGAGCACCTCCTCGATCAGGTGCTCCGGCCGCAGCATTCGGTGCAGGAAGCGCGTCAGCCGCGGATGGTAGCGGCGGTACAGCGATTCGAAGGCGGCCAGCTCGTGCGCGCACACGCAGGCCACCAGGCGGCGGTCCTCGGCGTCGTCGTGCAGGCCGCCGGCGGCCGCGGCGGGCCGGGAGGATGGCTGGGGTGTGGGGGCGGTGTTCATGGCTGGCGAGGGCTTCGTCCACCGTGCATGCCGTCGAGCGTGGGAAGGGTTCAATCGTCGCGCAGCGGCCGCCGATGCGCACCGCCCGAGCGTGACTTGTGGCACGAAATGGACGGCGCCGGGGCGCCTGGGCGATCAGCGGCCGCTCCGGTCCGCCAGGCGGTCTGGTGTCAACAGGCCCTAATTCCAGCGCCACGTGTAGATCGCGTCCAGCGACCACGACGGCGCCTGGTTGCCCGTCGACGTCGTCGAGGTCGTCACCGCCTCGACGCCCGCCTGGGCGCGCAGGGTCAGGCGCTGGGCGATCCGGTAGATCAGCTGCCAGTTGTAGGCCGCGTTGGTGACGCTGCGCTCGTAGCCGACGTACACGCGCTTGGAGACCTGGCGCCCGAGCGTCACGACGGTCTGCTTGACGTTGTTGGCGTCGGTCTGCTGGCCGACGCCGAAGTTGGTCAGGCCCAGGCGCTTGAGCACCTGGTCGCTGGGCGCCTCGCCCTCGCCGGCCAGCAGGGCCATCGCCGCCTGCTGCAGCAGCGCGGCGTCGGCGCCGCCGACCGTCTCCGGCGCGCGGCCCAGCATCAGCCAGGACAGCTTGTCGCTGTCGCTCATCTCGGGCTCGCTGAACAGCCGCACGTGCGGGGCCAGCGCGGTGCCGGTGATCGCCACGCCGACGACGACGTCCAGGTTGGGCCGCACCGCCAGGATGTCCAGGCGCGGGTCGGCCACGGGGCCGGTGAACGCGATCTCGCCGCGCGAGATGTCCAGCTTCTGGCCGTAGGCGACGTACTGGCCGCCGGCCGTGCGCACGGTGCCGCGCACGGTCAGCAGGCCGCCGGGGGAGGTGATCTGCAGCGCGCCCTTGAGCGTGGTGTCGATGCCGCGGCCGCGCAGCCGCAGCTTGTCGCCGAGGTCGACCGCCAGGTTGATCTGCGTCGTGCGACTGGCCTTGGGCACCGCGGCGGCCGGGTTGTCGCTCTCGGCCGGCGTGCTGCCGTCCAGCACCTCGACGTCGTTGTCCAGCGTCGGGGCGCCGCCGCCGCTCAGGTCGACGAGACCTTCGTCGATGCCCAGCCTGCCGTTGACCTTGATCGCGTCGTCTCCCAGCTGCAGGGACATGTCGCCGGTGGCGACGACCTTGCGGTCGATGCGGCCCAGCAGCTGGAACTGCCGCGCCTGCAGCTGCAGCCGGGCCACCGGGGCCGCGCCCAGGCTCGCGTTGCCCGTGACGGTGAGCTCGCCGTTGCCGCCCTGGACGCGGAAGCGCTCGATCTGCGCCTGGTCGCCGGTCAGGCGGATCGCGGCCTCGCCGTCGCGGCCGTAGACGCCCTCGAGCGCATTGCGGATCGCCAGCTTCGTGGCCGTCACCTCGCCCGTGAGCTTGGGGTCGCCCCAGCGGCCCGACAGCGCGAGCTCGGTGCGCATCTCGCCGCCCAGGCGCCAGCCCGGGGGCAGCCAGGCCCCCCAGACGTTCAGGTCCTCGACATGCGCCTTGACCTTGCCCGACAGCGGCGACTGTGGCGTCGGCAGCGACGTGGGAGAGGGCGCCTCGGCCGTCCAGTGGCCCGTGAGCTCGCCCAGCCGCGTGCCCGCGATGTCGGCGTCGGCACTCCAGCGCGCGCCCTCGGCCTTGACGCTGGCCGTGGCGCGCGTGAGTCCGAGCGCCTGCTTGGCCGCGTTCGGATCCTGCACGAGCTCGGTCACGCTGAGGTCGCCGCTGGTGCGCGCGAGCTGCGCCGCCACGTGCCACTGGCCGTCGAAGGCGGCGTGCAGCGTGGTGGTCATCTGCAGGTCGCCGTGCCAGCCGAGCTCGGGCTGCGCGCGCGCCATCAGCTGCGCCACCGAGAACGGCGCCAGCGCCGCATCGACCGCCCAGTGCGCGCTGGCGCCGGGCGAAGCGGGCGCCGTCCAGAACGAGGGCTGCCAGTTGAGCGCGAGGCCCGCGAACTCCGCGCCGCCGGCGGCCACGCGCAGCGTCTGCAGGTCGCCCGCGGCATCGCGCGACAGGCTCAGGTCGAACGGCTTGACGTGCACCCAGTTCGGATTGGCCACCGTCGGCGCCGCGGCCGCCGACGCCGCGGCCGCCGCCGAGGCCGCGCTCTCGGGCCGGGCGGCCTTGGGATCGTTGGCGGCGCGCAGGTCGAACTGCGCGACGTGCCCCAGCCAGGCCGGCGTGTTCGTCGCCTGCGCTTGCCAGCGGCCCTGCAGCACGGCGTCCAGGCGCGTGGCGTTCGCGTTGCCGATGTTGGCCAGGTGCGCGACCCAGGGCGGCGGGCTGACCGGCGCCTCGCCGTCGACCTGCAACTGGTGCTGCGCCAGCGTGCCGCTGAGCGTCGCCTGCGCGTGCGTGACGCGCGCGACGCCCACCTGGCCCTCGACCAGCGTCACCGACGCTTCCAGCGGCGCCTGCGGGTCGCTGCTGCCGCGGCCGCTCCACTGCAGCCTGGCGAGCCTGAACTGCGGCCCGATCCAGTCGCTGAGCTCGCCCTGCGTGACGATGCGCAGCGGCGCCGCGCCGCGATGCCCGCGCGGGCCGTCGGCGATCGCGAGCCGGCCGCCGGTCACCTGCACGTCCAGCTTCGCGGCGCCGCGCGTGGGCCAGTTGCCGCGGCCGGCGGTCGGGTCCGTCGCACGCGCGGCCGATGCC
>DATCRO010000862.1:0-5731 GCA_036569025.1 Burkholderiaceae bacterium | reverse complement strand
TGTGGCCGCAGTGGTGGCTCGCCCGCGCGAGCGACACGCGCGCCCGACCGCGCGATGGTCGACTGGCGCTGACCGACGGCGGCCTCGAATGGGCCGTGCTGCTGGAGGAGACGACCGGCGCCGCGTTCTCGATGAGCGGCGACGCGACGGTCTCTGCCGCGCTCGACAAGGGCCGGGCCGCGGCGCTCGCGGCCGTCCCCGGCGCGAAGGTGCTGGCCGGCGGCGTGCCGCTGTTCGCGGAACACGCCGCCTCGCGCGCCAGGCTCGAGGTCAACACGATCGGCTGGGGCTCGGTGGCCGGCGTGCTGGTGCTGGTGTTCCTCGCGTTCCGCTCGCTGTGGCCGCGCCTGTTGATGGCGCTGTCGCTGCTGGTGGGCGTGGCGATGGCGCTGTCGGTGACGTCGTGGGTGTTCGGCCACGTGCACCTGCTGACGACCGTGTTCGGCGCAAGCCTGGTCGGCTGCGCCGAGGACTACGGCCTGTACTACTTCGCCAGCCGCCAGGGCGCGCCGGACGCGCCGCCGCTCAAGCTCATGTCGACGCTGCTGCCGGGCCTGGCGCTGGCGCTGCTGACCAGCGTGCTGGGCTACGTCGCGCTCGGCCTGCCGCCGTTCCCGGGCCTGCGCCAGATGGCCCTGTTCTCGGTCGTGGGCATCCTGGGCGCCTTCGTCACGACCGTCGTCTGGTTCCCGTGGATCGACCGCGGCGCGGTGCGCGCCACGCGCTTCTCCGACTGGATCGTCGACGGCTACGCGCGCTGGCCGCGCCTGGGCGCCACGCGCCGGTCGTGGCTCGTGCATGCGCTGCTGCTGGCGGCCTGCGCGGCCGGCATCGCGCGGCTGAACGTCGACGACGACCTGCGCCAGCTGCAGGGCTCGCCCAAGTCGCTGCTGGACGCGCAGCGCGAGATCGGCCGCCTGCTGGGGCTGGCGGCGCCCTCGCAGTTCTTCGTCGTGCGCGGCACGAGCGCCGACGACGTGCTGCAGCGCGAGGAGGCGCTCAAGGCGCGACTCGACGCGCGCGTCGCGCACGGCGAGCTGGCCGGCTACCGGGCGCTGTCGGACTGGGTGCCCTCGCAGGCGCGCCAGGCCGCGGACGCGGCGTTGACCCTGCGCGTCGAGGACGGCGTGATCGCCGGCGTCGACCAGGTGCTGGGCGAGACGCAGAAGCGGCTCGCGTTCGGCGCCGCGCCGCTGACGCTCGACAGGTGGCTCGCGTCGCGGGCCTCGACCGCGGCCCGCGCGCTGTGGATCGGCGCCGTGCCCCGGCGCGATGACGGCACGGCGTTCGCGAGCGTCGTGATGCTGCGCGGCGTGCGCGACCTCGCGGCGCTGCCCGGCATCGCGACGAGCGCCGACGGCCTGCCCGGCGTGCGCTGGGTCGACCAGGTGCAGTCGGTGTCGGCGCTGCTCGGGCGCTACCGCCACATGATGGGCCTGCTGCTGGTCGCCGGCCACGCGGCGGTCTTGCTGGCGCTGGCCTGGCGCTACGGCCGCCGCGCGTGGCGCGCGTGGCTGCCCACCGCGGTGGCCACCGCCGGCACGCTCGCGCTGCTGGCGCTGGCGGGACAGCCGCTGCAACTGTTCAACGTGCTGGCGCTGGCGCTGCTGCTGGGCATCGGCATCGACTACGGCATCTTCCTGCTCGAGCGCGAGGACAGCGGCGCCGGCTCGGCCTGGCTGTCGGTCGTGCTGGGCGCCGCCGGCACGTGGCTGTCGTTCGGACTGCTCGCGCTGTCCAGCACGCCCGCGCTGCATGCCTTTGGATTGACGCTTCTCCTGGGCATCCTCATCGTCGCGCTTGCCGCGCCGCTGTACCGTCCCCTTACGAATTCACTCCCGAAAACGCCATGACTCTCGAAACCACCGATGTCCTGATCGTCGGCGCCGGCCCCGCCGGCTCCGTGGCCGCCGCTTTCCTGCGCCAGCAGGGACGCCGCGTGCTCGTGCTCGAGCGCGAGCAGTTCCCGCGCTTCTCGATCGGCGAGAGCCTGTTGCCGCAGAGCATGGAGTACATCGAGGCCGCGGGGATGCTGCGCGATGTCGTCGAGGCCGGCTTCCAGTTCAAGAACGGCGCGGCGTTCGCATGGGGTGACAAGTACACCGACTTCGACTTCCGCGAGAAGTTCTCGCCCGGATGGGGCACCACCTACCAGGTGCAGCGCGGCAACTTCGACAAGGTGCTGGCCGACGCCGCCGCACGCATGGGCGCCGAAGTGCGTTTCCGCCACGAGGTGACGGCGGTCGACCTCGACGGCGACAGGCCGCGTGTGTCGGCCCGCGACGCCGAAGGCAACGCGTACCGGGTCGAGGCGCGCTTCGTGCTCGACGCGAGCGGCTTCGGCCGCACGCTGCCGCGCCTGCTCAAGCTCGAGTCGCCGTCGAACTTCCCGGTGCGCGGCGCCATCTTCACGCACGTGGCCGACCACATTCCGCCGGACGGGACGTTCGATCGCGAGAAGATCCTCATCACCGTGCACCCGAGGCATCCCGACGTCTGGTTCTGGACGATCCCGTTCTCGCGCGGACGCTGTTCCCTCGGCGTGGTCGCGGCCCAGGATTTCCTCGCGCGCTACACGGGCACCGAGATGGAACGGCTGCGCGCGATCGTCGCCGAAGACGCCCGCCTGTCGACGCTGCTCGCGAATGCGGCGTGGGACACGCCCGCGCGCCAGATCGTCGGCTACTCGGCCAATGTGAAGTCGCTGTGGGGCAAGGGCTTCGCGTTGCTGGGCAACGCGGGCGAGTTCCTCGACCCGGTGTTCTCCAGCGGCGTGACGATCGCCTTCAAGTCGGCCTCGCTCGCCACGCAGTGCCTGGCGCGCGAGTTCGCCGGCGAGACGGTGGACTGGCAGGCCGACTACGCCGTGCCGCTGAAGTCCGGGGTCGACACCTTCCGCACCTTCGTCGACGCGTGGTACGCCGGCGGCTTCCAGAAGATCATCTTCCACGAGCGCCACACGCCCGATATCCGCCGCATGATCTCGTCGATCCTGGCCGGCTATGCCTGGGACCAGAACAACCCGTACGTCGCGCAGGCCAAGCGGCGCCTGGGCGTGCTGGAGGAACTGTGCAGCGCCTGATCGCCATCGCCGCGACGGTTCTCGCGCTCGCGGGCTGCGTCACCGCGCCCGCGCCGGCCGCGCACGCGACGCCGCAGCTGCGGCTCGCGCCGGCGCTGCTGGGCCGTCCACTGAACCTGCAGCAGCACCTGACGCTGCACGCGCCGGGCCGCGACCGGCAGCTCGACGTGCTGCTGGAGGCCGACGCGCGTCACGTGCAGATGGGCCTGCTCGCGATGGGCCAGGTGGCCGCACGCCTCGATTGGGACGGCACGACGCTCACCGAGAGCAAGGCCTCGTGGTGGCCGCAGGAGGTCTCGGGCTCGCGCATCCTGAGCGACCTGCAGCTCACGCTGTGGCCGGTCGACGCGATCCAGGCCGCGCTGCCCGCGGGCTGGCGCCTCGTCGAGGACGGCGACGTGCGCACGCTCACGCAGGACGGCCAGGTCGTGACGGTGATCACGCGCCTCACCCCGCTGCTGGTCCAGCTCGACCAGCGGCGCGAGCATTTCCAGCTCGAGATCGAGTCGCGCGACCTCGGCAACGACGCTGCCGCCTCCGGCAATCCGACATGACCGCCATCTTTCTCCAGGCCCACGCCTGCGTCTGCGCGCTGGGCGACACGCCCGAGGCGATCCGCGCCGGGCTGTGGGCGGACGCGCCTTCCGGCGTCGCACCGACCGACGCGCATACCCCGGGACGCATGCTCGCCCTGGGTCGCGTGGCCACGCCGCTGCCCGCGCTGGACGGGCTGCCGCATCGCGAGCGCAGCCGCAACAACGCGCTGCTGCTGGCCGCGCTCGCGCCGCTGCGCGAGCGCGTGCAGGCCGCCGTCGACCGCTTCGGGCCGGCGCGCGTGGCCGTCGTGCTGGGCGTGAGCACCGCGGGCCTGGACGAAGGCGTCGCTGCCATCCGCCAGGTGCATGTGGGCTTCGGCTGGCCGGCGCACTACGACTACGCGCTGCAGGAGATGGGCAACGCCGCGCAGTGCGCCGCGCGCGAGCTGGGCGTGGCCGGGCCGGCATACGCCATCTCGACGGCGTGCTCGTCGGGCGCCAAGGCGCTGGCCACCGGCGCGCGGCTGCTGCGCTCGGGGCAGGTCGACGCGGTCGTGGCCGGCGGCGTCGATGCGCTGTCGGGCTTCACGATCGCGGGCTTCTCGGCGCTGGACGCGGTGTCGGCCGAGCGCTGCAACCCGCTGTCGGCCAACCGCCGCGGCATCAACATCGGCGAGGGCGCCGCGCTGTTCCTGATGGGGCGCGACGACGGGCCCGTGCGCCTGTCCGGCTGGGGCGAGAGCGGCGACGCGCACCACATGTCCGCGCCGGAACCCAGTGGCCGCGGCGCCGTCGAGGCCATGCAGCGCGCGCTGGCCCGGGGCGGCGTGGCGGCGGGCGAGGTCGACTACGTCAACCTGCACGGCACCGCCACCGAGCAGAACGACGCGATGGAGAGCCTGGCCGTCGAACGCGTGCTGGGCCGCGACGTGCCGGTGAGTTCGACCAAGCCGCTGACCGGTCACGCGCTGGCGGCCGCCGGCGCCATCGAGGCCGCGTTCGCGTGGCACGCGCTGGTCGACAACCCGTCCGGCCGCCTGCCGGTGCATTGGTGGGACGGCGCCGCCGACCCCGCGCTGCCGCCGCTGCGCCCCGTCGCGCCGGGCTTCGCGCTGGGGCGCCCCGTGCGCCACGTCCTGAGCAACTCGTTCGCTTTCGGCGGCAGCAACGCGTCGTTGCTGTTCTCGCAGCCATGACCGGCCCGAACGACATCGACGCCGGCCCGTGGCCGCCGCACGCGATGGACGCGTGGGTGCCGCATCGCGGGCCGCTGAGCCTGCTCGACGGCGTCGAGCACTGCGACGAGCACGGCATCGAGGCGCGCGTGCGCGTGCCCGCCGACGGCCTGTTCGGCGGCGACGACGGCGTGCCGGCCTGGGTCGGCATCGAGTACATGGCGCAGGCCATCGCGGCCTGGTCGGGCGCGCGCGCCCGCGCCGCGGGCGGATCGCCGAAAATCGGCTACCTGCTGGGCAGCCGCCGCTACGAGGCGGCGGTGCCGGTGTTTCCCGTCGGCGCCGAACTGCGCGTGCTGGCGCAGTGCGAGCTGATGGGCGACAACGGGCTGGGCATGTTCGACTGCCGCATCGAGCAGGGCGGGCGCGTGCTCGCGAGCGGACGCATCAGCGTGTTCGAGCCGCCCGCCGATTCAGAGCAAGGGTCGCCATCCGGCGCACCGAGGGAATGACGAGAATGAACGAGACCAACGACAGGCAAGGGCGCGGCACCGTGCTGGTGACCGGCGCGAGCCGGGGCATCGGGCGCGCGATCGCGCTGGCGGCCGCGCGCCAGGGCCACGACGTGGTGGTGCACTGCCGCAGCGGCCTCGCGCAGGCAGGCGACGTCTGCGCCGAGATCGCCGCGCTCGGCGCGAAGGCGCGCGTGCTGGCGTTCGACGTCGCCGACCGCGCCGCGGCCGCGGCGGCGCTGCAGGCCGACATCGCCGGGCATGGCGCCTACTACGGCGTCGTCTGCAACGCGGGCATCGCGCGCGACAACGCGTTCCCGGCAATGAGCGGCGAGGAGTGGGACGCCGTCGTCCACACCAACCTCGACGGCTTCTACAACGTGCTGCATCCGGTGGTGATGCCCATGGTCCAGCGCCGCAAGCCGG
>DATCRO010000861.1:0-3332 GCA_036569025.1 Burkholderiaceae bacterium | reverse complement strand
TCGTCCAGGCGCGCAAAGCCCGTGGAGGTGGCCAGTTGCACGGTGCGCGGCAGGCCGTCTTCACCGATGAACACGCGCACGACGGCCTTGCCGGACTCGCGCATGCGGGCGGAGATGCGCGAGTAGACCGGCGCCGGCGGCACGATGTACTGGATGCCGGACGGCGGGATCGTTCGCGACAGCGACGGCGCAGGTGCCGGCGGCGTCTCGACCGGTGCGGCGGGCGCGGCCTGCGGAGGCGGCGCCGGCACCTGCGTAACGAGCGGCGCCGGCGCGGGCGCGGGAGAGACGTCGGGCGTGATCAGCGGCAACGTCATTGGCGGCGGTGGCGGGATCTTCGCGTTCGTCGGCGGCGGCAATGCCCTGGGCGGCGCGGCAGGGGCAGGCGCATCGACGACGGCGACGAACATCGGCTTCGCATCGATCGCGACCTCGCGCGGCCCGCTGGCGTCCAGGAGTCCGACGACCGCGGCGGCATGCACCGCGACCAGCGCGGCGATGGCCAAGCGTCGTCGGCCGGCCCGCGCCGACGTGATCGCGTGGCGTTGCGCCGGGCCGGCCGCGGCGGGGACGAGCGACCGCGTGGCCGTGCGCTGTGCCGGCTCGGCTCGCGGTGCGATCGCACCACCGGCGGCTTGGCTTGACAGTCGTTGAGGTCTCATCGGCGATCCGTGGCTGTGATGGCGTTCAGATAATATTCGGAATGCGAACGATTCGCATTAACATGCCCATTGATTGAAAGGTCATCGACGGGGGTGCAGCGCGGGGCGACCGGGGCAGCGACGTGGCGCAGACACTGGCGGACGCGGAAACGACGACGCCGGCACAGGGCCGGCGTCGTCGAAGGGAGAGGATCGCGTCAGGCGAAGGCCGGCACGTCCGGATAGGGCAGCGGCGCCGGCACGTCGCCGCCCTGCGGCCGCCACAAGGCCAGCCCGCCCGCCAGGCTCCAGGCCTGTTCGTGGCCGAGGCGGCGCAGCGCGTTGGCCGCCTGCTTGCTGCGGTTGCCGCTGCGGCAATAGAAGACGACCGGCGTCGTCGTGGGCAGCGCGAGCCAGTCGGGCAGCGCCAGCAGCAGCTGCGACAACGGGATCGCCTGGTGGCGCGCGCGCGGCGCGACGAGGTCGGGCGCATGGCCCAGGCGCTGCTCGTAGGCCTCGCGCACGTCGACCAGCAGCAGCTCCGGCTGCCGTTCGACGAGCGCCAGCAGCTGCTCCGGCGCCAGCTCGTTGCAGGCGTCGTCGACGTGCGGATCGACGCGCGCACCGCAGGCCAGCGTCGCGTACTCGCTCCGACCCAGGCCGCGCTCGAGTTCGGCCTTGGCCGCCGCGAACGCGGGCCCGTCCAGTCCGCCGCCCAGCATGCGCGCCAGCAGCGGCTGGCTGCGGCGCTCGGTGGCCAGCGTGCTGGCGAAGCGGTCGTCGTAGTCGTGGGCCGGCAGCAGCAGGGTCGTCGAACCCACCACCTGCGCGAGCTTGAGCAGCGAGGCGCCGAAGGCGAGCGGCTCGCTCTGGTCGAAGTCGCTGCGTCCGAGGGCGCCGGGCATCACCGTGTCGCCGACGAACGCGAGCCGCAGTCCGTCGGCGTCGTGCAGCAGGTAGGCGGTGGAGTCGGTGGTGTGGCCAGGGATGGGCAGGCGCGTCAGCACGCGGTCGCCCAGGCGCAACTCGCAGGCGTCCGCGGGCCAGCCGAGCGCGTCCAGCGGGCCGGCGTCGTCCAGCAGCTCCGGCAGTGCGGCGCGGAGCGCGTCGGCCGACGATGCGTGGTCGCCGTGGCTGTGGGTGTCCAGCACCGCGGCGAGCGTGTAGCGCTGGCAGCGCAGCAGCGCGGCCAGGCGCTCGGTCAGCTCGGGCAGCGGATCGACGACGACGCAGCGGCGGCTCGTGGCGTCGGCCAGCAGGTAGCAGCACGCGCCGTCGACGATGAAGCGCGTCAGTCCTTCAGGCGGCAGCGACTTGGGCGCGCTCGGGAGCAGGCAGCTGTCTTGCAGCGACCGGCCGCAGGCGCGGATGCGCTCGCAGGCCGCGGCGATGAAGGCCTCGTCGGCCGCGGGCCCGAACGACAGCCGCACGGCCGACGCCGTCTGCCAGGCCGGCAGGCCCATCGCCTGCAGCACGTAGCTGGGCTGCGCCTTGGACGCGCTGCACGCCGAGCCGCCGCTGACGCGCACGTCGGCCGCGTCGAACAGGTCCAGCAGCAGCTTGGACGGCAGGCCCGGCACCGAGAAGTTCAGCGTGGTGGGCAGGCACAGCGCGGGCGGGGCGTTGAACACGAGCGTCGGGAACGCGTCCAGCAGCGCGTGCGCGAGGCGATCGCGAAAGCCGGCGAGGGTGGCGCCGTCGCGGAAGGTTCCGCCGTCCTCGAGCGCGGCCAGCACCGCGCCGAGGGCGGCGACGCCGGTCATGTTCTCGGTGCCCGAGCGCTGGGCGCCTTCCTGCCCGCCGCCGGCCATCAGCGGCGTGAACGGGGCGCCTTCGCGCACGTACAGCAGGCCGATGCCCTTGGGCGCGTACAGCTTGTGGCCGGAGAACGGCGCGTAGTCGATGCGGCGCTCGGCCAGGCGCAACGGCAGCTTGCCGAGCGCCTGCACGCCGTCGACCAGCCAGAGGGCCGGGCTGCCGGCGAGCACCTCTGCGAGCCCGTCGAGGTCGCTGATGACGCCTGTCTCGTTGTTGGCGGCCATCGTGCAGACCAGCCCCGCGCGCGGCGCGCGCTCGCGCAGCCACGCGAGGTCATGGCGGCCGTCGGCACCGACCGGGATCGCCTGCACGTCCAGCCCGAGTTCGAGCAGCGCATTCCAGTGGCGCAGCGATTCGGGCACCGCCTTGTGCTCGGTCGCGCCGTACAGCAGCAGCGCCGGCATGGCCTCGCCGCGCTCGCGGCGGTCGCGCAGCGCCACCAGGGCGGACAGCACCGCCGTCTGGATCCCCTCCGTGGCGCCGCTCGTGAACAGCAGCCGGCCGGTGGGAGCGCCCAGCACGCGTCGCGCGCGGGCGCGGACGTCGTCGATCAGCGAGCGCGCGCGCAGCCCTGTGCTGTGGATGCTGCTCGGATTGCCGAAGTCGTCCGCCATCGCGGCCAGCGCCGCCTGTCGCGCCTGGGGCAGCACGGGGGTGGTGGCGTTGCAGTCGAGGTAGATCTCCATGGCGTCGGGCTCCGGTGGGGTCGCCGATGTGGCATGGACAAGCATCGTATTCGGGTAACGTGGAGATTTCATGCTGCGCGGATCGCCCATTCCGGAATGCTGTACCACAACCGGCCCTCCAGGCCCGCCGGTTTGGAAATCCATTCCCGCGCCGGCGTCACGCCGCCCCTGGCCGCCGCGACACCCC